>NZ_JBYCCV010000028.1:0-44278 GCF_057473825.1 Aliterella sp. E5.1 | reverse complement strand
TGGATGTTACCCAGCTACAGAATCGTTCCCATACGTTGGCGCTTTCGCGTCTTTGTAAGGTTGTTGTCATTGTTTTATAAGTGCTTGATTTTTGGATAATCGGAAGCTTTTGCCTCCTTGAATTCAATATAACCTCATTATTTAGTTTTGTAAAGAATTTTTTATAATTTCTTTAGATAATTCTCATTTAGGCATGGTTTTCTTTAGGAAATTAACACCGCTAGTGCTTAGCCCAAGCATATTGTAGCCATTATTAATGATGGGCGTTCGCCTTAAAGCCCGATAATATACTTTTGCCACTCTTCATGCAGCCCGCTTTTTAGATGCTTGCTGACTTCAAAGTAAAGACTGCTATAAGGTTTGCGGGGTTGGTGGTATAACGGCATTTTTGCTTCTTGAGGGGTGCGACTGCCCTTTCTCACGTTGCAACGAACGCAGGCCGTCACCATGTTTTCCCAAGTATCAGCCCCACCACGCGATCGCGGAATGACATGGTCTAAGGTCAAATCGTCACCAGTGTAGCCACAGTATTGGCAGCCATGACCGTCCCGGTGGAGAATATTACGACGAGTAAGAGGAATTTCTTTGTAGGGTACGCGCACGAAATGACGTAGCCGAATAACGGTGGGCAAAGGGAACCCTGTATAAATAAACTTACCGTTATGTTCTACTTGCTCTGCTTTGCCTTTAATTAACAAAACAGCGGCTCGTCGCCAACTTGTGATGTTGAGCGGTTCGTAAGAGGCGTTGAGAACTAAAACCTTGGCCATCGATTAATTGCAAATCGCCAACATTTTTTACCGATGTTAACACAATTTAGCTAGGTGTGAACCGAAGATCGCCACACTTATCTAGTGCTACTACTAATCTACCAATAAAAGAGGTGATCGCGCCGGAAGAATCCTCTTAAATTGCGACTCTTTTTTGCTATTAGTTAAAGCTAACGATTTTATTACGTGTGAGATTGAGAACAGTGATGGTAAATCGAAAACCAGTCCAACAAATAACATCTATTGGCTGCGATCTTGGGCTTGGCTCCCGTCAACGCGCTTGGGTGGAGATCGATCTAAGTGCCATCAAACATAATATTAAGGAATTAAAAAGTCTGTTATCGCCCCAAACAGCGCTCATGGCGGTGGTAAAAGCTGACGCTTACGGTCATGGGGCTGTTACGGTTGCTAAAACGGTTATAGAAGCTGGCGCTAACTGGCTAGGAGTGGCAACTGTACCGGAAGGAATTGAACTGCGCTCTAGTGGGATTAAAGCACCAATTTTGGTATTGGGAGCAACCTATACTGTTGAGCAAATTGAGGCGGTAGCTCATTGGCAACTTCAACCTACTTTATGCAGCCCGGAAACTGCTAAATTGTATTCTCAAACTTTAATTGACACTCTGGCTGTACATATTAAATTAGACACAGGAATGTCGCGCTTAGGACCATCTTGGCAGCAAGCAGTAGAATTTGTGCAATTGGTGCATAGTCTGCCGCATCTCCAGATTGCTAGTATCTACTCTCATTTGGCAACGGCGGAATGTATTGATCGCACAGTGATGAGACAGCAACAACAACGATTTGACCAAGCTACTTCTCAGCTTGCAGACATCAACTTACCTCTACCTTGCTTGCACCTAGCCAATTCTGCCGCTACTTTGACTGAGATTGGACTGCATTACGACTTGGTGCGGGTAGGTTTAGCCGTTTATGGTCTTTACCCTGCGCCGCATCTGCAAGCGGCTGTTGACCTCAAACCAGTTTTGCAGGTAAAAGCTAGGGTAACGCAAGTAAAAACTATTGCGCCTCACACTGGTGTAAGTTACGGTTACAAATTTGTAAGCGATCGCGTTACTCTGCTGGCTGTTGTGGGAATTGGTTACGCCGATGGAGTTCCGCGTAATTTATCTAATCAGATGATGGCGATCGTTCGCGGTCAAAAAGTTCCCCAAATTGGGGCAATTACCATGGATCAATTGATGCTAGATGTTAGTGCTATTCCCGATTTACAACTAGGAGAAGTAGTCACTTTGCTAGGAATTGATGGTACAGAACAAATCTCTGCTGATGATTGGGCAACCCAACTAAATACAATTTCTTGGGAAATTCTGTGCGCCTTCAAGCACCGCCTACCTCGGATAGCTATATAAAAGCAATTAATTGCCCAAGCTACAAAGGTTTAGGACTCTATTTAGCTGGATAATTTTAATAATTAGTTTTGCAAATAGCTCTTAACCAACTGATAAGTTGCGTTTGTTTAATCCAGTATTGTTTTAAATATAGCAATAGTCACTGTTGGTATTACTTAGTTAATAATTAATTAAAATCTTGACGATTGAAAAATCTAAAGGCTAGTTTATAGCAATCAATTAGGCTAGTTTTGCCCGCTCCGACCCTTGGGCATAGAGAATACCGCTCATGAAAAATATAAAAATCTGGAAATCGGCTTTAAGTTTTATAGCATTAGTTGTTTTATCTGTGCTTGGTACAAAACCTAACTCGGCAACAGCAACAATGCCAAAAGCAGACATCCAAGCAACGACGACAAGCAATGAAATAATAATTGCTCAAGCTTATCCGTACAATAATCCCCGGTTGAGATACGGCAGAGTAGCAACTCAAGACGGTGACGATCTATACATTCGTTCGCGCCCTAACGGCAGAGTAATTGGAGCCGTCCCTTTTGGTTGGGTAGTAGTTACAGTTAAAAGAGATGCTACTAGCCAGTGGATTTATATTGACGAGCAATATCCTTATAATTCGGCTCCGGCGCTAAAACGAGGCTGGGTAGCGGCTAAATTCATCAAACCCATAGGGCGATTTTGCGAAAAGCCTAGGGCTTTTATTCGCACTAATATGAATGGATTGTTTGCAAGTTCGCAAGTTTTAGTTAATGAAGATTGAATACAAATGGGCGATCGCCTAGCAAGTTCGCTGAAAAAAGATCGCTAATCTACCAGCCCCAAGTCCCGGCTCCGCCTTTAAAAGGACCTACGATATCGCTAGTAACCCAGCCGCCGTAAAAATCTCCTGGTTGGGGCTGCACCTTTTCCCCGTCAATATAGCAAGCATCCATTAAATGCGGATAAAAAGCTACATAATCTTTGATTGCTGCGAAATCTATTGTCGGAGCTGGATAAAACCAAGCAGCATTTTGTTCTTGTTTTTCGCCAACTAATACAGTGTAATAGGCGGCTCTACCTTTCCACTCACACCAGCTAGAATGAGGCATTAATACTAGATGCTCCATTAATAAGTCGCTAGGTGGAATGTAATAAACTGGCGGGTGACTTGTCTCTAATACGCGCTTGGCATGATGCGTATCAGCGATTTTGACTTGATTAAATATAACTTGAATATGCTTATTTGTATCCTCTAGGCGAGGGGGACGCGGGTAATCCCAAACAGATTCTTGACCGGGCTGTGGTTCAATGCGTTGCCGATTAAACATTTTTAGTTAAGCCAGAGTAAGTTTGTTTTCAACTTAAATTTAACTTACTCTGGCTGCATTACTTAAACCTTGTATTAGCGGAAACGACCTGGGTTTAACTGGGGCTGATTTCTTGTTGGTACGCTATTGTTGAGCATTGCACCTGTTCCGCCATCGGCACGATCTAAGAAAGGTCGAAGATTGATAGCTTTGCTTGGTTGGCTATTATTTGCACCACCTAATATCGATCTGCCTTTATTTATCAATCGATCTACTTGATTGTTACCTCGTCCTTCGGTGTAGGTATAGACTCCCTGAGTTTGCTGTCCGCTATCGGCTACCGTCAAATTTTCAAAGACGCGATCGCGTGTGGTCAAAGGATCTTGTCCGGGGGGGACGGTAAGTACAATTCGACAACTAGGAACTTTCTCGGTAGTGACGCAAACGGTATTGTAACCATTTTCGACATCTGTCGTTAGTTCAATTAAGCCGTCTGGTCTGTACTGCTCTAGTCTTCTAGCAATTTCGTTGCAACGTTTTTGAGGATCCCAACCCCCACCTAATTGCGAAGGAGTTGCCCAAGCAAAAGCTTGATTTGGTTGACTTTCAGGAAAATACATAACGGTGTACTGACCGTTGTTAGACTGACATCCAAAACGAGTATTGCGATCGTAAATGGGATTTGAGCCGCTATTTGAACCCGTAGAAGCACCGGAGTTGGTATCGACAACAACATCCGATGGAGTTTGAGCCTTAGCCATCAGGCTAGTTTGTCCGAGCATAAAAGCCGCACCGAGAACTAAACTCAAACTTTTTACTGGGAATTTAAACTTGTTTGGTGACATAAAACCCCTGTTAATTTCGTTAAACGACTCTTTTTTTAGTTTTGCAACCATTCTTCATTTATGACGTTTTTTTTGTCTTGCTGTTTCTGTTTTACCAAAAGTTTTTTAATTTTGCTTCCTAAGCCTCTGTTACTTTAGTTCCAACAAGTATTCTGTATAAGTAGCAATGCTTGTAAAACCTAGCTTTTTGTAGCAAGCGATCGCGCTATGATTATCTGCTTTAACATTTAAACCTATATGGTCTACTGCTTTTAGCAAAACTTGGCAAAGTTTTGCGCAAACGGTCGTTCCTAGTCCCTGTCCCCGCCATTGAGGATGAGTTGTAATACTGCCTATTGCCGCAACTTTGTATTTTTGGGAGTAGCTATGAACCCCTGCAACACTCACCAAAGTCTCGCCACGTCGAATGCCGTAATAGTAACCAGTTTTCAGCATAAACGGTTCAAACCAATTGCCTGGATAGCTGAAATCGTATAGTTGTTCCAATTCCTTGGTATTTGCTGCTGATAGGGCGATTGCTTCCGATACATCAATAGTATCTAGTTGCGAACTCTCTGTCAGCGCCATTTTGTAGTGTACGCCGTGGGATTGGATGTGATAATCGCCTGCAAGTCCATTTACCGCATCATCACTTAAATGAGCATAAAATCGCCGTGGCAAAAGGGGTAAAAGAAGTCTCAGTAGTTCCTGCAATTCCTCAGCGTCTTCACTGAGTCCTAGTAAAACAGGCATTGACTTAGTGTACAGCAAGACAATTTGTTTAATTTGTTGTTCGCTAGAGAGGGCGTACCAACTTGTGTAATCCCAAAACAACTCATCCAAGTCGCCAATACTATACAAGTTTAGAAATGTATGCTGCCGTAAAAAGGCTTCAATTTCAGCTTTATCGTGCAGACATATCCTGTGCATAGCTCAAACTAGCCAATCGCTTGTTGCAACCGAGGCTTATCTTGCCCAAGCTGATGCAGAATTAGCCATGATTGAATCAAATCAGGTCCGTGCATAGAGCCAGTCAATGCGGCTCTGAGACTCCGCATCACTAAGCCTTTTTTAACATTTTTCTCTTTGGTTACTTGTTTAATAATCTCTTGAATCGCAGATTCGCTAAAATCTGCGGTGTTGTCCAATGCGGTAAGAATACCTTGCAAAACAGTGTTCGCCCCTTCTTGCTGCAACGAACTGCCTGCTTCTTCGCTATATTCCATCGATTTGGTGAAAAATAGCTTGCTCATTTCTACCGCGTCGGGAAGGCGAATTAGACTAGCACCAATTAAACTTGTAACTTGCTCAAGCCAAACGCGATCGCTTGTAGCATCAAATTCATACCCAGCTTTTTGCCAGTAAGGAATCAGCAAGTCTGTTAGCTTGCTTGCAGGCATACTATGCAAATATTGACTGTTTAACCAATCTAACTTTGCCCAGTCAAACTTTGCGCCAGCTTTGTTGACGCGCTCAAACCCAAATTGCTCGGCGGCGGTTGTCAGAGCGAATATTTCTTGAGTTGAGTCTGGGGGCGACCAACCAAGCAAGGTCATATAGTTGACCAGTGCTTCGGGGACAAAACCCATCTCTTTGAAGTCAAAAATCGAAGTTACACCATCGCGTTTAGAGAGTTTTTTGCCTTCTATATTCAAGATCAAAGGTGTATGGGCAAATTCTGGGGCTTTGGCACCAAAAGCTTCGTATAACAAAATTTGTTTAGCAGTATTTGCTATATGATCCTCTCCCCGGATAACATGACTTATTTGCATATCCATGTCATCAATTACTACGGCAAAATTGTACAAAGCTTGCCCAATCTCATTTTCGGCGGCACGGGCAATTACCATATCGCCCCCCAAATCGCTACCTTGCCAACTCATTTGTCCGCGTACCATGTCGTTCCAAACAATTTCGCGATCGTCTTCTATTTTGAAGCGAATTACCGGGCGACGACCTTCGGCTACAAAAGCCGCTTGTTGTTCTGGGGTTAAATTGCGGTGGCGGTTGTCATAACGGGGTGCTTCATTTCTAGCTCTTTGCTGCTCTCGCATTTCTCCTAGCTCGGCTTCGCTAGTATAGCAGTAGTAAGCTAATCCTTTGTCTAGCAAGGTTTTTACCCCTTGCTTATACATATCTAGGCGCTTGGATTGGTAAAAGGGTCCTTCGTCCCAAGTTAGCCCCAACCACTGCAAACCGTCGAATATATTTTGTGTATATTCATCGCGCGATCGCTCTATATCCGTATCCTCAATCCGTAAAATAAACGTGCCGCCATGATGACGAGCGTATAACCAATTAAAAACAGCAGTTCTTGCCGTACCAATGTGTAGGTTTCCGGTAGGACTAGGAGCAATGCGGACGCGAACAGTCATAAATTCAGGCTGAGTCGATATCTAATTTTTACTTAAACGGGACTGACGGGGCTCGAACCCGCAACTTCCGCCGTGACAGGGCGGTGCTCTAACCAATTGAACTACAGTCCCTTATTTCAGGGCTTTACTATACTGACAGCTTTTTGAGAGTTTGTCAAATAATCAATCGCCTTTAAAATTAATTGTCTGCGTTAGTGAGAATGTCGCCTAGAAATTTTAAATTTGCGTTTGACGATTAGCCCTGCAACGGCAATTACAGCTAACCCAGCACTGGCGGAAGGTTCGGGTACTGGTTCCACACTAAAAGCTAAGATTTGGGTAAACTGAGTAGAACTAAAATTATTATCGCTAACAACAATCAAAGAACGTCGCCCGTTTGGTAAATCGGGACCAAAAGTAAGACCTTCGATATTATCTAAAGTTAAATTTAGATCGTCGAAATCAAACAAAAGCTCTTTTTGAGCAGAGTTGATATTGCTGATATCGGCGGTACTCAAACTATTAATATCGCTGATATCTTCTGCCCCTTCTAGAGACACCTCGTACAATTTAATTGTGTTTCCTGCGCCCACAGAGAAAGAACGCTCCAAACTGAGAAAATGAGTATCGTCAATGGCGAGTAAATCTACCAGTCCATTAGTATTAAACCCCTCCGCCGTAGTCGGAGGTTCAGCAACTTTATCTGTTAAGTAAAGATATTCTGCGGCGGGTTTACCCGTATCTAAATTGTAGCTAAGAATTCGTGAAGGACTGCCATTCCTGACTGTTGCTACAGCGCCATCTTGAACTAAAGCATTTTCTGTAGCTGTAAATAGATAATTTTGACTAGGCGTTACTGTCAAGCTTTCAAATGCTAAGTTATTGCGAATACCGCTAGTTTGGGGAGAAGTTGGCAAGTATTTGGGATCGATAGGTAACGCTTGTAATTGCTCTCCAGTTAAAGAAAATTCATTAACAAATGGGTTTGTTAAGTTAGTAGCAGTGGCATCACCTTCTGAAGAAATATATAAAGTATTCTTACTCGTCAAAGCAATTCCTTCAGGATCGAGACTTAAAGCCGGAAAATTTTGCCCAGATTGGTTTGTTAATAAAGTAACATCAGTAAATTTAACTTTTCCTAAAGAGTTTTTATCAAGTTCGATAGTAAGTGTATAAAATCTTGCAGGCGCGTTTTGACTGCGATCGTCAGAGATACTGTAATAGACATTTTTACTAGCATCATAAGTAATTCCAGAAAGTCCGCCGAGTTCAGTTCCTTCTACTTGCGTATCGGTAGGGAACGTAGCTTCGCCAATAAAATCTATATCTTTGATAGTAGAAGCTATGCTTGGTGTTACAGAGAGTAAGGTAGCGGTAACGCCACCGATTAAACTAAGAACAATGACTTTATATGGAGAAAATATTTGGGTAATATTGCTCATGAAAATGGAGACATCATAATCTACATCAGCACCTTATCAGTACAAAGATAAGCAGGAATTAAAGCAAGGTTATCTGAGCGTTATTAGTTAGGAATTTTGCAGGAAAGTAACAAACCAATCTTTGAGATGGCGAGTAGCCAGACAGTCATCTTCGTTGTATTGAACGATCGCATCGAGTAAAGTGCGATCGCCTGTTTCTAACCATTTATCGTACCAAAGTATCGACTGAGAACCGTTTGCTTCTGGGTTGCGCCACTGGAAACCCAACCAGCGCGCCACAGTTTTGAGAGCATAACTTTCTGTGGGTAAAACTACCGTTTGTGCTACTTGTTCGTAAATGTCTATAAATCTTGCCAGTAATGCTGATATTTGCTCGTTTGGGGTGTGATAAAGCTTGGCTAATCGCTTGACTGTATCAACTTCGTAGGGGCAAAAGTGAAAGATGGGTGCTTGGGGATATTGCGCAACTAGATCGAGGAATTGGTGCCAAATTTGTGCTTCTTGGGCTTGGTTTTCTGCTAAAAAGGCGTAGTATTTGCTGGTATTTGCAATGCGATCGCAAACTATAACTCCTAACAAGTAATCTAAATTTAGGTCTGGCTGCGCTTCAATATCAAAATAAAGTTCTATAGGAGCAATTAAAGATCCAGGATTTGGCGGCAGATATTTACCTTGCAATAAATCCCGTAAAACTGTTTGAGATGTTGGCGTGGGTAAAGTTGCTTGAATTTCATAAGCACTACCAAAAGGTAAAAGAATCGGGCTATTTTGCATTGCCGATTGAGCTTGCAATACCAATTGCTGGGCGCTTTTACCTTCAAAACTTGGTAAACTATCAATTTCGTTGGGATTTGCTCTAGCTAGAGACTCTAGAGTAACTAGGTTAATAGTTTGCAAATCGCTGTAGCGACTAGGCGTTACCCCAGGTAAAAGGGAAAGATGTTCAGTAGCTTTTGCTTCGGCGTAACATTGAGTAAGCCAGCCACAAAAGTTGCATTTTTGACGAGAAATGAATACTTCAGGAATTTCTGGCGAGTTTAGGGTACTAATGCACTCCTCAACTGATAGGTGCATTTGGGGAATCCATTTATTCAAATTCACTTCATAGGCATCGGTACGCCGCAGTATAAGTAAAGCTGTGGGAGGATCGGCGGATTGGCAAGTCGCCAACATTTCGGCATCATACGCTGCCACAATTTGATACTCTAATTTGGGACGTTTGCCTAATTGAATATTTGCGGGGAGATAAAACCAATCTCCAAATTTGGAACGTCCTTCTTGCTTAATTAATAAATGCGGACGACTTAGTAAACTAATTTCCTCAGAGTAAGGTGCAAGTATTACTCCCTTGTAAATACATTCAACCCCTTGCTGCATTAATTCTAGGGTTGCTTTTGTTCCTGCTTCCCAGTCATTTTTAGGATATTCTGGGCGGTGATAAGTGTACTGAGCTAAGACAAATTTTTGATAGGCAAATTTTTCTTGAATTAATCTATGCAACCCATCACCAACTGGATCTCTTTGGCTAAGATCGCCATTAGTATCTAAAAAAGCCCTCCGCTTGCAGCGTTGGTATTGTAATAGTAATTCAGCATTAAGCAGCATGACTCTAGCCTAACAATAATTCGCAGGCAAATTCTTACTTTTCTACCAGCTTGCTCCACTAAAGTTAAGAAAGCTGTTATTTTTTGTTTATGAGTATTTCTACTTCCCAATCTCAGCTTGAACTACACAGGCAGCAGTTTCCAGCTTTAGCAAATAAGACTTATTTTAATTATGGCGGTCAAGGTCCAATTCCTCAATCGGCAATTGAGGCAATAAATAATGCTCAAGAATATATCCAGACTCACGGACCATTTTCAACTAAAGTTAATGGTTGGATTGCTCAAGAAGTCGAGCAAACAAGAAATGCGATCGCATTTGAACTAAATACTTCTGCCGATACTATTACGTTAACGGAAGATGTTACGGTGGGCTGCAATATTGCTTTGTGGGGCAACGATTGGCAACAAGGCGATCGCATATTACTCACTGACTGCGAACATCCAGGTATCATTGCTACGGTAAGGGAAATTGGGCGCAGATTTGGGGTAGAACTTGATACTTGTCCCATTATGGCTACTTTGAATGAAGGCGATCCTGTACAGGTAATTGAGCAACATTTAAAACCGCGTACTCGACTTGTCGTATTAAGTCATTTACTTTGGAATACTGGGCAAGTTTTACCGCTTGACAAAATAGTTAAAGTATGCAAAAGCGCTAATGTAAGAATTTTAGCAGATGCGGCGCAATCGGTTGGCTCTTTGCCCTTAAATTTAGCCCAATTAGGAGTAGATTATTATGCCTTTACAGGACATAAATGGTGGTGTGGTGCGGCGGGTGTAGGCGGCTTGTACGTGCATCCAGAAGCTAGAGAGTTTTTGCAGCCAACGTTTATTGGCTGGCGGGGAATTACTATCGACAATCGAGGAAATCCCACAGGTTGGCAACCAGATGGACGCAGATATGAAGTAGCAACTTCAGCTTACGGACAGTATGCAGGACTCAGGGCAGCGATCGCAACTCATCAGCAATGGGGAAGTGCGGAGGAACGCTATCAGCAAATTTGTCAATTAAGTAAGTATTTGTGGGAAAAATTAACTCAGATACCTAAAGTTAAATGTTTGCGAACATCTCCCCCAGAGGCGGGACTTGTATCATTTCAAGTTAGTAATAATCAAAATCGACAATTGGTAGAGTTTCTAGAGGCGCAAAAAATAATGACACGGATATTACTCGACCCTGATTGCGTCCGTGCTTGCGTTCATTATCTAACACTGACCTCAGAAATAGATCGATTAGTTGAAGGTATCGAAAGATTTTCCAGCAATATTTAGCTTACATTGCGATCGCTTATACCCCAAGAAGATTCTCAATATTGGCTATTATTAGCAGCAGGTTCGACTTTGGCAGGAAATTTGGCGCTATTTGGTGCGGTAGCTAATTTAATTGCGGTCGAAGCAGCAGGCAAATTAGGTTATAAACTAACATTTTGGCAACACTTGCGGCTTGGCTTGCCTTTGACGGTGGTAACTTTGCGGATAGCTTACTTTTGGATTATTTAAATTGCTACCTTATGCCTAGACCGATTATTTATATAGCTATCACCAATCACGGTTTTGGTCATACTACTCGCGCAGCTTCTATTGCTGCAACTATTCAAAAACTTTGTCCCGATGTATTGCTAATCATAGTTACAACTGCACCGCGTTGGTTATTGGAGTCATATATAGAGGGAAATTTTATTTATCGCCCACGTAGCTTTGATATTGGTGTAGTACAAACAGATAGCTTGACAATGGATAAAGCCGCTACTTTAGAGAAATTGCAAGCACTTAAGGCAAAACAGCGCAGTATTGTGTCTTCCGAAGGCAACTTTATTCGCCAAAATTGCGTTAGCCTAATTTTGGCTGATATTCCCCCTTTAGCTGCAATATTTGCGAAAAATGCTGGAATTCCCTGCTGGGCAATGAGTAACTTTAGCTGGAATTTTATTTATCAAGATTGGGGAAAGGAATTTAGAGAAATAGGCGATTGGATGAGCGAATGTTATAGTCAATGCGACTTGTTGTTTCGCCTACCATTCCACGAACCGATGAGCGCTTTTAATAATATTACCGATGTTGGTTTGACAGGCGGTTCTCCTCGCTACCAATTGGATGAACTGCGCGCAACTTGGCAAATAACTACTCCCATAGAACGTACAGCTTTACTTACCTTTGGTGGCTTGGGTTTGCAGCAAATACCCTATCATAACCTGAAGAACTTTCCAGATTGGCAATTTATCAGCTTCGATGCTTCTGCACCCAGTTTGCCCAATTTAATTAAAATTGCTGATAGAAAATATCGCCCAGTAGACTTTATGCAGCTATGTAGCAGAATAATTTCTAAGCCAGGTTATAGCACTTTCGCTGAAGCAGTACGTTTGGGTATTCCTATTGTGACTGTGACTCGCGATGACTTTGCGGAAGCGGCTTTACTGCTAGAAGGTATTACCAACTATTCCCAACATCAAATTCTGTCGCCTGTAGAGTTTTTTCAGGGAAATTGGGAATTTTTACATCAATCGCCCCAACCACCACACAAAGCCGAATCTATAGCTAAAAATGGAAATGAAGAAGTCGCACAATCGGTTATTAGCTATTTTTCATAATTATGCACCATCAACAATTACTCAAAATTGCCACTAAAGGCAAGTCTCTATACAAAATTACGTCCAAAATAGAGTCTATAGTTGCCGACTCAGGGGTAAAAACGGGGCTTTGTACGATATTTCTGCGTCATACTTCTGCAAGCTTGATAATTCAAGAGAATGCCGACCCTGACGTACTTTTAGATTTGTCCAACTTCCTCGCCAAATTAGTCCCCGAATCTGCACTCTACATTCATAATGCCGAAGGGGCGGACGATATGCCGGCCCATATTCGTACAGCCTTAACTCATACCTCAGAACAAATACCCATCGCTCAAAATCGGCTCGTATTAGGCACTTGGCAAGGAATTTATATCTGGGAACATCGAGAACGAAGCCAACAAAGAGAACTTGTAGTTCACATTATGGGAGAGTAATTTTTGCTTCTGGCAATATTAGCATGGCATCGCCAAAGGAATAAAAACGGTAAGCAGATGCGATCGCTTCTTTATACAAGTCTAACAATCGCTGTCGTCCAATTAACGCACTAACTAGCATCAGCAAACTAGAACGGGGCAAGTGAAAATTAGTAATTAACCCCTCTACAACTCGCCATTGATAGCCAGGATAGATGAATATCTGAGTCTTCCCGCAAAACGGCTCTAATTGCCCCGATTGCGCTGCCGCCCCTTCTAATGCCCTAACCGCCGTTGTTCCCACCGCAATAATTCTCCCGCCTTTAGCTTTGGTAGCGCGGATTTGTTCTACGGTGGCGGCGGAAACTTCTATCCATTCGCCGTGCATTTGGTGAGTAGTTACGTCTTCCACTTCTACCGGGCGAAATGTACCGACACCAACGTGCAGAGTTACAAAAGCCGAGTTTATGCCCGATTCTGCCAGTTTTTGGATTAATTCAGGTGTAAAGTGGAGTCCGGCGGTGGGAGATGCGATCGCGCCCAAGTTTTGAGCGTACACTGTTTGATACTGGTCATCTTCTGCCTGGGAATTTGTAATATAAGGCGGCAAAGGCATTTTCCCAAAAGAGTCTATTACTTGCAGCAAAGATAAATTATTAGGGACATCAAACCGCAACAAACGCCCTCCTGTTGGTTCATCGACTTCCAGTACCGTAACTGTGACAGATTTTTCTCCTTTACTCTCAAATACAATCTGCGCCCCTGGCTGCAAGCGTTTTCCTGGCTTAACTAAAGCCAGCCAAATATTAAACTGTTTTTCTTCTAGTAGCAAAACTTCTATAGCTGCGCCGCTAGTTTTGCGCCCGTAAAGCCGTGCAGGAATAACCCGCGTATCGTTCATTATTAGCAAGTCACCCGATTGCAGCAGTTGAGGCAAATCTCTAAAAATGCTGTGCTTGTAACCAGTGGGCGAATCTACAACCAGTAGCTTAGCGCTATCTCTAGGAGATGCTGGATTTTGAGCAATTTGTTCTAAAGGAAGTTCGTAATCATAACTAGCCAAAGAGTAATCTAAAAAATTCAGCGATTTTGCTGCGTCAAAAGTAGGACTAAAATCTCTAAATGAATCTTGAGGCATAATCTCGAAAATTAGTAAACTATAGAACTATAGTTTTTGAAACTTTTATTGGACATAAAATCAAAAACTTTGGGTAGATCTACCCAGCTAAAAGTAGGCGTTACCCCCTAGTCATAAAGATCTCCGCTTTGTCACAATGGAGGTGTAAGATTGACTCGTCTCCAAAAAGCAGCAATGGAATACCTTTATTATCTTGCTAATGCTACCCTCACCTTGAGGATTGTCGAGCATCTGCATCGCAGACCCCAAATGCCCGTTAGCTTTGTTAGTGTAATTCATCAAATTGATGGCTGGGTTGTCAAAATTAAAATGGCATCTCCCCTAGATTCGCAACAGGCTGGAGATCTTAGGGCATTTTTGCATGAGTTGGGCATACCCTACGAGGCTCCCATGCGCGTAAATATGGCTCTTTGGAGCTTAGAAGCTGGGCAATCGCCCATTGATGTCATGCGGCGCTATCAAGTAGCAGTGGTTTCTCATGGTAGCCCGGAAAGAGAGGAAATTGAAGCCTTTCGGCAGCAATTTGTGCAAGGGTTGGGTTACTGTCCAGAGACTTTAGCTTAGTTGGAAGGCAGCAGGGATATATTCTTGTAAAGATAAATTGTATGTTAGGTCAGGCAAAGTCTTTTTACAATAAACCAGTGCCACATCGAAGCTACAAGTATAATCGGCAAATTCTTGATTAGTAGCCAAAAAGCAGCTTGCAGTTTTCCAGAGTTTGGCTTGCTTTTGGGGTGTAATTGCGAGTAACCCTCCTGCGTCCCAACTTCCCGCACTGCGCGTTTTTACTTCTACAAAGGCTAAACAATTGCAATTATTAGCAATCAAATCAACTTCTCCCCAAGGACAGCGCCAGCGACGAGCCAAAATTTTCCAGCCGCTAGATTGTAACCATTGAGCAATAAAATCTTCTCCTAAAACACCTATGTCGAGATAATGAGATGATTGATGGTTTGCCATTGGCTCAAAATAAAATGAATTCTACAACAGTGCTATACAAGCGGATTTTGAGAAGTGTACTGTGTTTATTAGCGGTGCTAGTAAGTGTAAGTATTTGGGCGACTTCCCCAGCTTTCGCTCTCGACTATAACAGAGAAAACTTGCTTGGTAGAGATTTTTCCGGGCAAGTATTGACAGATGCTAGTTTTACTAAAGCCAATTTACGTAACAGCAATCTCAGTCACAGCGATTTGACAGGGGTAAGTTTTTTTGCGGCTAATTTGGAGTCAGCAAATTTGGAAGGCGCAAATCTAACTAATGCCACCTTAGATGCAGCCCGAATTATTAAAACTAACTTGACTAATGCTGTTTTAACTGGGGCTTTTGCTGCTAATGCTAAGTTTGATGGCGCAATTATTGACGGGGCAGATTTTACTGATGTATTGCTCCGCCAAGATGAGCAAGACAAGTTATGTAAAGTAGCTCAAGGTACTAATCCTACTACCGGGAAAGAAACTCGCGCAACGTTGATGTGTAGATAAATGTATAGATGCGCCACTACAGTAAATCTGTTAGACAAAATTGGCGCATCAAGTCTAACTTTTGCAGCCGCCTTTGTTCGGTGTATAACGACTGATAATAAAATTGTGACTTCTCCGGCTCGTTTACAGGATCGGTTTGCTCCCACAAATCCAAAAACAAGCGATAGCGTTTTTCACACAGCACTCTTTCCATACAAGCAGTAGCAGCTTGAATTACTTGCGTACCCCGTAGCAAATCTTGCTGAGTTTTCTCATCTAAGTGAAACAAGGAAGAAACTTGGGCTATTTCTGTTGCAGATTCTAAGCAGCGAGTTTGGATGCGAGAAACTAAACTCTCTTGAAAAGCTTGGGGGAGGGAAACCGCTCTCTTGGGAAAATCTGTGGAGGGAGACCCTCCCCACAGATTTCCCGCTCCCCCCAACTTTTCGCTCTCTTGCGCCTCCATTGGGTGTATTTCAGATTTTTCGTCTAAAATTTGCTGCCACAAAAAGCGGTGATGAGACAAACTAAACTGCAAATCTTGCTCTTGCAAGGCGCTACTTACAGCTTGGCGGTGTTCCGGACAGTGGAGATAAATTCGCAATAGCAAAGCCTCTGCTTGCTCTAATAGACTGCGCTCCGAGGCTTCGGGGAAGGCTTTATCTTTGGGGTTAGTCTGCTTTTGAGTTTTGAAAGCAATCGGTTTACTTGACTGATATTTGGGAGAAATTTGCGCTAATAGATTCTCCGCTCGTAGCGGTACAAGTCGCGCATCGCCAAGGCTGAGAATTTCTGCGCAGCGACTTACATAGTAATTGCGAGTATCGCTATTATCGATTTGTTGGAGGAGCTTTACCATTGCTTTAGCTACTTGCTGAAACGCCGTAGCTTGTTTGAGATCGCGATCGCCTATTAGTTGCTCAATTTGCCAATCTAGCCACAATGGAGCCTTTGCTAATAACTCTTTGTACTCCTCTGGGGTGGAAGTATGCAGGTATTCATCCGCATCTTTCCCGGCGGGTAAATTGAGAATTTTTAGTTGCACTTCTCCGCGATAAGCAAGGGCGGCAATTTCTCCAATCGCTCTTTCTGACGCTTGGATACCCGCCACATCCGCATCAAAGTTGAGAATTAATTGTTTTGATTCGCTATAACGCAATAGTCGCCTAACTTGCTCTAAACTTAGCGCTGTACCAAGAGAAGCCACTGCATTATTGATTCCCGCCGCGTGCAGGGCGATCGCATCAAAGTATCCTTCGACTACTACCCCACAATCGAGTTCGGAAATTGCCGACTTGGCTTTATCTAAGGCAAATAAAGTCTTCCCTTTACTAAAAAGCTCTGTTTCTGGAGAATTAAGATATTTTGGTTGTTCATCTCCCAAACTTCTCCCCCCAAAGCCAATAACTCGCCCTTGCAAGTCGAGGATGGGGATAATTAAGCGATTTCGGAAATAGTCATAATAGCCATCCCCAGCTTGACGCTGGCGAACTAAACCCGCTTGTTGTAATAGCTGTACCGGGTAACGTTTTTGTTCTACTAAGTAACGATACAAAGTTTCCCAACTATCAGGCGCGTAACCCAAGTTAAATTGTTGGATAGTCTCAGCTTTGAGTTGCCTAGAAAATAAGTAATTTAAAGCTGCTTGTCCTTGGGGTTGGTATAAGGCGTGTTGATAAAAGCGACTTGCGATCGCTAAAATCTCGTATAGTTGCTCTCTTAAAGACAACTGTTGCTGCAATTGCTGGCGTTGCTCTGGTTCTAAAGTTTGTACCGTTACTTGATAACGTCGTGCTAAATCTAGCACTACTTCGCTAAATGACTGCTTTTGTAGTTCCATCAAAAACTTAATCGCATCTCCACCCGCATTACAGCCAAAGCAGTAATACATTTGCTTAGATTGACTGACACTAAAACTAGGGGTTTTTTCTGTGTGGAAAGGACACAAACCTACAAACCCTTTACCACCTTTGCGTAAAACGACGTGTTCAGAAATGACATCGTAAATGTCTGCTTTTTGCTTTACTTGCTCAATAGTGTCGGGATGCAAGCGAGGAATTTGCATAATTTTTTATTATAGATAGTCAATTATAAATAAACTTACCCGCTCAATTTTTCTCTAAACGGCTTGAATCTAGCAAATATAGCTCTGCACAAATTCAATTACCGTTGCGACTCCTATTTGCGTCTTTAAATTAGTAAATACAAACCCTTTATCACCCCGCATTTTCTTAGTATCGCGCTCCATGATGCCCAGATCGGCTCCTACATAAGGAGCAAGATCGATTTTATTAATTACTAGCAAATCGGACTTAGTAATTCCAGGTCCCCCTTTACGGGGGATTTTGTCTCCGGCTGCAACATCAATCACGTATATAGTTAAATCTACCAATTCTGGGCTAAAAGTTGCTGCCAAATTGTCGCCGCCACTTTCTAGAAATACTAATTCTAGGTTAAAAAATCTTTGCTCTAGTTGCTCGATGGCGACTAAATTTATTGACGCATCTTCCCGAATCGCCGTATGCGGACAACCACCCGTTTCTACACCAATAATGCGATCGCATTCCAAGGCTTGACTTTGCACTAAATACTGTGCGTCTTCTTGAGTGTAAATATCATTGGTAACTACGCCAATATTGTACTCTTGGCGCAATGCTTTACACATAGCATCTACCAACGCTGTTTTACCAGAGCCAACAGGTCCCGCTACTCCGACACGAAAGGCATTCACGTATATTTGCCAAAGTTGTATTTTAACTTAAAAGGCTTTAACTGCGAAACAAGCGCGTGTACTGGGTTTCGTGTGCCATACTTGCAAAAGATAAACCCCAAGAGCAACTACTAAGCTCATCATCCTCTAAGCTCATGATTTCTGTAACCGCATCGCTCATATTAGCGTGTAATTCGTACAGTAAAATTTGTCCGGCAGTTTGTCCTAAAGGAATCAATTTTACGCCCGCAGTGATTAAATTAGTAGTCCAACTGTGCAAATAGCCAAGAATTACCGATTTTAGGTCTATTTGCTCTAAAGCGGCAGCAATTGCTAAAGAAACTGCATAATTGCATTCACCTTGCAAACAAAAATTCTGCGCTTCCACGGGCTTAATCGCCAACAGCAATCGCATTAAACTTTGCCCCATTTGCCAACTAGAGGCGCGTAACTCGCTAGTTTCTCTAGCGGCGGATAGCCAGTCATTCCAGTAACTTAAAGCAGCGCGATCGCCGATCGCAGTAGCTTGATACCCCCGCACCACTACCGCCGCTTCAATGCGAATTGCGCCATAACTCAATTCTTGCTCTAACCAATGCTTGAGAGTGCGATCGCACTTTATTATTCCTCTTTCTACCAGTGTCTCTAGTCCTTCAGAATAGCTATACGCTCCCACGGGTAAAGCTGGACTAACTAGCTGTAACAAGCTCAACATCTGACTATCCATCAACATGATGCTTGTACGCGCCTTGTTCGGGATAAAATGGCTGAAGCTCGGAAATTATCTCAAAATTTAGCCTTTCTAGCATTTGTTGCAATACCGGATCGGGCGCTAGACGTAAATAGTGCTGAGAAATTTCTACAGGTACATGACGATTACCCAAGTGATAGGCAGCTTTTAGTAGTTCTAGAGAATTAGTCGCAGTTATAGTAAGAACTTGCTCTAATTTGGCACTAACTCTCACTAAAACAGTTTCGGCTTCATCTTGCAGCAAATCTCCATCTTGCAATACCGTTCCTCTAGGCAAATTTAAGTAGACAATTTGTCCTTCTATAGTTGTAAAACGGTGGCGGCTGCGAGTACGTTCTTCCGCCGTTAGGGCTAAAGTCAGGTTAACTACCATAGACCCATTTGAGGGCTTAATTTGCGTCAAAGTCAGCATAAAAACTAATTTCAACCCTTACCCAAGCGACCCAATTCCTGATTTACTCGCTTTTTAATGGCGGGATCGCTGTTATACCTGGTTTTGATGGCGTTAAATTGTCCTACATCTAAGCCATTTTCTCTAATCTTGTTCGCCGAAAATCTACAAAAATCAACCACCGCGCTGCGGACATCTCCCGAAAGGCTACCTAGACTTTCTGTTTGATTGCAGGCAATTTCTGGTACATTTCCCCCAGTCATACCTTTAATTTTTTGCTCGGTATTTCGGCGCTCTATTTCGATCGAAAACGCTGCACGAGCAAATTTGGCAATATCCCTATCGCTAAATTCTTGAGCGTAAGCGGCGCTACCAAAAGCTATCCGCCCAAAACGTCCAGAAATCTCAGGAGCAAGCCCAGAGAGCAAGCCTAGAGACGAAAAAAACACAACAACAAAAAGTCGCGACAACATCCGGTTTGGGTGAGATAGGAATGATAAATAAGATTTGAACATAATTTCGGAGCTTTACAAAACTACAACACCGGAGCGGTCTTATTTGTTTTGAAGTGTTTTGGGCGTTAGAAGTTCCAGCGATTGATTACCATACAAGAAAGTTTATCGCTAACTTAGAGGAAAAGTTGACATAGCTGAATAACTTTTGTTTGCAGCAAAGGCATTTCTTGCGCCCCTTGCTTGAGACTTGCTTCTAGTTCTAGCAGCAAAGGTAAAGTAGCCGCAAGTTGGTTGACGTTGAGAGCAGAGACTTCTTGCTGAAGAAAGTAAACGCGGTTGGGGTTGCCAATTTCTGCCGCTTGAGCAATTACTTTTTTATCGCGCTCTTGAGCTTGGATCATCATTTTTACCCATAACCAAGTCCGAAATTGTCCGACTAAGGTGGCAACAATTTTTAAAGCTGGCTCATTGCGATTTAATAGTTGGGCTACCAAAGTTAGTGACTGGGCGGTATTTCCAGAGGCGATCGCTTTTACTAAGTCTAAGCTCGTTTGCGATGTGGCTTGAACTAGATTTGTAACAACTTCTGGACTTATTGGCTCTTGAGACTCTCCCGCATACAAACGCAATTTTGTTAATTCGTTGTAAAGTTGGCGCGTATCGTTGCCTACAGATTCAGCAATTAAGCTTGTGCTACTAGCAGTAAGTTTTACTCCCACTTCTTGGGCAATTTTTTCTACTTGTTGTACTAGCTGTTTGGTTTCCCAAGGTGGAATCAGGGCAAACTCCTTTATTTGCGCGTACTTTTGCCACAAAGCCGTAGCTTTTAGCCGTCCATCGAGTTTGCTAGGGCTAGTTAGTAACAAAACTGACGTTTCAGGAATTACTGGCAAGGTACGCTTTAATTGCGTCAGTAGTTCTTCCGGGCATTGTTGACCAATCGTAGTATTTACGAGCCAAACTAAACGACTACCGCTCCCAAAAGGTGGAGTCATAGCTTGATTGAGCGCTTCAATCGCCGCATCGGCAGTATCAGAAACGTGTTGGGTATAGTTAAAACTAGCCCAGTTGGGATCGACGGTGCGATCGCGCAATTTTTGGACAGAAGATGCGATCGCAAATTCATCATCTCCCCAATAGTAGTAAATTGGCATAATAAAGTATTTATTAGCTATACAAATTTTATGTGGCTAGAATTGGCGTAAAATCTAGCAAGTGAATCGAGGCGACGGATCTTGGATGACAACTATCAGACTTATTTGAATCGAGTGGTAAAGCTGGCGATGCCAGAAAACTACAAAGCGCAAGTGCAGCATATCCAACCGTCGCCGAAGTTTCAAGTGCTTCCCGGAGGTGGGAAAAAAGCTGTGCCTTTTGCGGGTTATACCGTAATTGCGCCCCCCGCTCAGGAAGACAACCAAAACATCGATTTCTATCAAAGTCTCAACAGCTTCCAACAGCAGCTAATTGAACTTACTCCAAATAATTTGATTGTACCCGTACCGCCTGGTAGCCTCCACGTTACCTTGGCAGATTTGATCTGGGAAAGTGCTTATCACTATGCCCAAGAAAAGGTAGAAAATTTTGATGTCCAGTTACACAGCGCAATTTCTAAAATATTTGAGCAGTATCAGCAATCAAAAACCCTAAATACGCCGATTGAATGGCAAGTTTTGGGGATAATAGTCATGCCAAGAGCAATTGGTGTATCTTTAGTGCCAAAAAATGAAAATTCTTACAACCAAATATTAAATCTCCGGCGAGCAATTTATCAAAGCCCCGATCTAACGGCTTTGGGGCTAGAACAGCACTATCACTTTACGCCACATATTACGTTAGGCTATTTTGGGGAAGTTGCAATAGACAAAGATCGCGATCGCCTCGGCCAGACAATTAGTGAACTAAATCAGCAATTGTCAGATTACCCAGAGTTTAAAATTTATCAAGCCGAGTTGCGAAAGTTTGATGATATGACACTCTATTACCGCCAATCAGATTGGTCAATTTTGACTTTTTAACTGCGGTATGCTATTTATTCATCCCATCATGGTGCAAAGTTTTGCCGCAATCGATCGTGAAATTGGCACGCACAATTTTACGAATGCGGAGTATGCAATTATTCGGCGCGTAATTCACTCTACGGCAGATTTTGAGTTTAAACAATTGATTTACTTCAGCCCAGAAGCAATAGAGCAAGGGGTTGCAGCTTTGCGCCGTCGCGTACCAATTATTACTGACGTTAGTATGGTCAAGCAAGGCATAGTGAATTTAGTCGCTCAAACTTTTAATAACCCGATAATTAGCGCTGTAGAGCAGGCATCAGTAGCACTTCCTGGCAAAACCCGCACTGAAACAGGTTTAATTGAGTGTTGGCGACAATTTCCTGAAGCAATTTATGCGATTGGCAATGCTCCTACGGCGCTTTTGGCACTATGCAACGAGTTAAAATTTACCAGCATAACTCCCCCCTTGGTAATTGGCGCACCCGTTGGCTTTATTTCAGTTGTAGAATCAAAAGCTGCTTTAGCAAATACTGCTGTTAATCAAATTCGGATTGAAGGGCGCAAAGGTGGCTCCCCTGTAGCCGCAGCGATTGTTAATGCTTTAATTGTGATCGCCTGGGATGAGTAAAGTCCATGTAGTCGGGATTGGCTTAGATGGCGTGGCGGGGCTAACAGAGCAAGTACGCGAGGGAGTTAATCGCGGCACATTATTAATCGGAAGTAGTCGCCATTTTAGTTATTTTCCTACTCACCCCGCCCAGCAACTAACTCTTGACGACTTTACCCAAGCAATTGAGGCGATTCGCACCTCGGTAGATGAATGTATTGCAATTTTAGTTACAGGCGATCCTTTATTTTTTGGTTTAGGGCGGTTGCTGTTATTAGAATTGCCTGCGGAGAATTTGACTTTTCACCCGCATTTATGCGCCGTACAGTTAGCTTTTAGCCGGATTAAAGTTCCCTGGCAAGATGGGTGTTTTGTAAGCGTCCACGGGCGTTCTAGCGACCAATTAGTTCAAGTTTTGCAGCAAGGTAAAGAAAAAATTGCCGTACTGACAGATGGGATCAATACCCCAAGTGCGATCGCGCGGTTATTTTTAGCTTTAGATTTACCCACTCCTTACAAATTCTGGGTATGCGAAAATTTGGGCGGCGACAACGAGCAAGTTAGTTGTTTTTCGGCAACAGAGCTAATAGAGCGAACTTTTGCGCCGTTAAATGTAGTTGTTTTACTTCGCCAAGCCGAAATAATCGACTTGGACATCACAAAATTACCGCATTTTGGCATCAGCGATCGCCATTTTTTAGGTTTTAGCGATCGCCCCGGCTTAATGACTAAGCGAGAAATCCGGCTATTGGTACTGGGGGAACTTGCTTTACAGCCAAAACAAGTAATTTGGGATATTGGCGCTGGTACGGGTTCAGTATCTATCGAAATTGCGCGTTTATGCCCCGATTGCCAAGTATATGCGATCGAAAAAACTGCTGTAGGCTACGGGTTAATTGCTCAAAATTGCCGCCGTTTTCAAGTAGATAATGTTGAGGCAATTCAAGGCTTTGCGCCAGATATTCTAACTAATTTACCTAATCCTGATCGCATTTTTATTGGTGGTAGTGGCGGAAATTTGAGCCAAATATTAAATGCTGGCGATCGCATCTCACCTCAAGGCGTAATAGTTTTAGCAATAGCTACGGTGGAACACTTAACTATGGCTTTGTCATGGCTAGGCGATCGCGATTGGAATTATCAACTATTGCAAGTACAACTATCTCGCTCCGTACCCGTTGCCCACTTGACGCGCTTTTCTCCCCTCAATCCCGTCACAATTATTACTGCTTCCCCAGCCACAAAACTGCTCCTGTAGCGAGTAAAAAACTAATTCCCGTGACTCCTGCTAAAGGCTTGCCATACTTCCCCGTTACCCATTCGGGTACTTTCCCTGTATAGGTTATCAATCCAGCCGTGTCGATTGTGGCGATCGCCCAAACAAGTCCGCTATGAAATCCCCACGCTAAGCCCAAGTTTCCCCGATCTACGTACCTTGCTAAAACTAATATCATGCCCATTAACCACAAACCGGGCAACTGAGGTATGGTTTCTTTTTGTTCCCAAATTAAATGCAGTACGGCAAAAATTACACTTGCAATTGCTGCGGCTAAATATATTGAGTAGTTTTGCTGCAATTGCGTCAACAAAAAACCGCGAAATATTAACTCTTCTATAGCGCTAATCCCAACTGCTAATAACAAAATTGGTAGCGTAATTAATACGATTTCCTTTCCAATCGCTTGCCACTTTACCCAGCCAAGTAGTGTCTGCAATCCAAATAAAATTGCTAAACCAACTATGCCAAGGACAAATCCTATACCCAAGGATTGTAAACTTGACCAATCCCAGATTACGCCATAACTATAAAAAGAATTATCAAATATTTTGTTAGCTCCCCACAACACCAAGGGAGCTATTAGATAAAGTGATGCTAGTAAGGGTAATTTTTGCTCTGCGGTTATGGGTCTAAATGGTTGCCAACTTGCAGAAGTCGCCTTATCTTTTTGCAAAATAATTGTACTTGCAACTGCTAATGGCAACCACAAACACACCCAAGCACCAAAAAAAATTGTCACTTGAAGCAGTGATGAAGGTATTGCAATCAAAAAATCTAGCAAAATAATCTCTGCTAAGTTTAAATCCAACATTGATCCCATCATCACACTGTGATAGTTTTCCAAGCTGAAATTAATAAAATCTAGCAGGAGCTACTACTTCCTATTTTTTCCTAGCCAATTCTCCAGTATTATCCCAGTAGTTATTCGCTCCACTACATCTCTATTTATTTATTCTTCATCCTCATCACTATCGCTACCATCTTTGTCGCTGTCAATCTGAATTAAGTGGATATGCTTATAACCTAGCTTGATTTCAAACTGGTCTCCACTTTTCAAACCCATTTGCTGAGTGTAGGTTGCACCAATCACAATTTGATAGTTTTTGTGTACGCTAACTTTGTTCGTTGGTTCCCGTCCACGTCCATCTTTTGGTTTTTCGGGGCTAAGAGGAATTCCTCTAGCTGCTAACAATGCGTCGTAAAAGTCCGTTAGATTAACACGAGTCTGATTGTTTTTAGTTACGGTGTAATATCCGCAACGCTTGGCTCTTTCTCGACGCGGCAAGTCAGAGAGTTCTTTAACCTTTTGCAGTAGTGCTTTTCCTGTTAATGGTGAAGTTTCAGTAGTCATCTCACTCAAGTATCCTTACAATTTCCAAACAAATAAACCGTGGCTTATGATATTTCATTCACTTATAAAAAATATAGCCTCAAATCTCTCTCTTTACACATTTTTTCTTGTCTACTTACATATTAGTCTGCTTTTACTAAAGTTATTAAGTCAATCGATAGTTTATAAAGTTTACCCTATTCAAGTCAATTTATAGCAATAGAGAAATTTTACATTTGAAATTTTACTTACTTCTCTAAGCTTTCACATACATCTTTTCTTACTACCCAATTTTAAGATTAAGATAAATGTACTTAAAATTACCAAGAAATTAACTTACTACAGGTTAGCTGCATTCAAGTGAACTTATAGATAAACATCAGTCTCAAGATATATCTATTGATACAAAATTATTTGCTAGTAGTTGTTCTCGCTAGCATTACTGACGCTGAAAATGAAGGCGATGAGCTTAAAAAACCTACCTACAAGTAGTAAGGCTTTATAGCCCAAACACTTTTTAATCTTAACAGTGGTGCTAATAAGCTTGTAATAGGCACTCCAGCCAATAATCATAAACCTACGAAACGAAAATAGAGTTATAAGCTTGGGGCAAAAGCTAGTTATTGAACTTAAACTTTTGGCTAATTAAGGGGAGCTTTTTCGGAAAATTTAGTGCTTGGGTCTTAAAATAGAGTCATCAGCACGGGAGTAGTTCTAAAGAGCCAGAGAATATAGATTAACTTACCCAAGCGGTAAAAACGATTTTTAGTCATCAGTAAATAAAATCACTAATATCTTCCTATAAAAATGCAAGTTATTTTTAAAATCGTTAGACAAGCAGGCAATACTGCACCACAAGTTCAAAGTTACGAGTTAGAGGTTGAAGCTGGCAATACTATTCTGGATTGCCTTAACCAGATTAAATGGGAGCAAGATGGAACTTTGGCATTTCGTAAAAACTGCCGCAATACTATTTGTGGTAGCTGTGCAATGCGAATTAATGGACGTTCGGCTTTAGCTTGCAAAGAAAATATTGGTAGTGAAGTAAAGCAATTGTATGGCGCAAGCAATCTAGCCAACGATCTGATACCAGAAATGACTATTGCACCAATGGGCAATATGCCTGTAATCAAAGACTTAGTAGTGGATATGAGCAGCTTCTGGAACCACTTAGAAGTTGTAAAACCTTACGTTAGTACCGAGGTAAATGTTCCAGAAAGAGAATTTTTGCAAACACCCCAACAACGCTCAAAAATTGACCAAAATGGTAATTGTATTATGTGTGGTGCTTGTTATTCAGCTTGCAATGCCAGGGAAGTCAACCCCGAATTTGTAGGTCCTCATGCTTTAGCTAAAGCGTATCGCATGGTCGCAGATAATCGCGATAGGGAAGCTGAAAATCGATTAGCACAATCAAACAAGGGTACGCAAGGAGTTTGGGGCTGCACTCGTTGTTTTAACTGCAATAGCGTTTGTCCGATGGAAGTAGCGCCATTAGATCAAATTACCAAAATCAAACAAGAGATTTTAGCAGATAAAGAAGTAGAAAATAGCCGCCAAATCCGCCACCGTCAAGTATTAATAGAATTAGTCAAGCAAGGTGGTTGGATTGACGAGCGAGCCTTTGGTTTGCAAGTAGTGGGCAATTATTTACGCGATATTAGAGGCTTGCTGAGCATTGCTCCCTTGGGATTGAGAATGTTGGCTAGAGGGAAGTTTCCACTCAAGTTTGAGCCTTCAGAAGGGACTGAGGAAGTAAAGTCACTAATTGAATCTGTACAATCACTAAAAAAGGATAGTCCTGAGTAGGCGAGCGCAAATTTTGCTTTATATACCTACTTATACTAAAGATGAATTAAATCCAATTAACGTGGTTCAGTAGGGACGTTTAACCTTTCTCCGGAACGTTTATAAACTAAAATATCCCACTGACCATTAATGCTAGATTCAAAAGCAATAGTATTGCCATCACTGCTAATAGTAGGATTTTGAACTTGGGCGGCGAGATTGGCGGTAAGATTGCGCGACTGACGCAGTTCGCGATCGTAAACAAAAATTCCCGTGCGTCCTTGGCGACTAGCGATAAACACAATGTAGCGCCCGTCGCTGGAAACGTCTGGGTTGGCAGAAATTGTATCAAACTGATTCAAGCCTGGTAAATCGACTAAATTTTGGGCAACAGTATCAAATAAATAGACATTTTGACGACCAGCGCGATCGCTTGTAAACACAATGTATCTTCCGGCAATTCGAGGAGTAATATCGCCACTAGGACTATTTAGGCTTTTCCCTCCTGGATCGAAAGGATAGTTTAATAAGCCCGAATAGCTTGTACAGCCGCTTAGGAAGCTAATCAAAACAATTATTAGCGCCAAAATAAATCGGATCATAAATATTAGAATCCGCCTTACCTTTACGGGTTAGGGGATATTCCCGGTAACGGAGAATCAGGAAGATCCAATTCTACATTAGTACCTCGATCTAATACTTCAATATCCCACTGACCGCGACGGCTACCTTCAAAAACAACAAAACGGCCATCAGGACTAATATTTGGGTTGCGTACCCAGCCTTGATACCATTGGTTGAGTATTTGGGGATTACGAGTAACGCGATCGTATAACACTAAAATTGGTCTACCGTGATCGCTTGTCACATACACAATGTAGCGCCCTGTATAGCTAATACTGGGATTTTCGACAATGGTTTCGCGCCGATTTAAGCGCGGTAACGGGACTAATTGCTGCAACTGCAAGTCGTATAACAAAATATTGCGACTTCCTGCGCGGTTGGAAACATACGCCAAATACCGCCCGTTACCGCTTAAGGCTGGTTGTTCGTCGGTATAGCGACTATTTAGCGCTCCGGAACTAATAATAGTTTCAACCCCCGGACTGCAAGCGACGATTAAAAAAACTAAACTCAAGCTAAAACTCCAACGCCACCAGCGCTGGAGTAATTGTAGGCAAAACTTCTTCACAGTTTTATCGATTTCCCCTCACTGCTAATTTGAGGCGAGTTCTTTTTACTCATTTCGTCTAAAACTGGTCAAAATCTGTGGATGTATCTGTATTCTCATCATTTGAGCGATCGATAGGCTTGTAATCTACGTAGTCTGTAGGGATAGCATCGTCATCTCTACGCTGCCCTGGCTCTTGAGTTGGGCGGCGCTTTCGCGGTCTAGGAGATGGGGTATCAATGTTTTCCGAAGTTCGCGTAGGGGAATTGTTATTAGGACGCGATCGCTTTTTGGTACTGCTAGAATTACTCCATTCTTCCTCTGGATTTTTGGGCGAATCCCATTCATCTTGATAGCGAGTTTCTACCCGTGAGGGCGACGAGCGCCGTTTGCGCGGTTTATCTGCTTGTCCGAGCTTGTCCACACTTCCCCGGCTAGCGGAGCGCCGATTTGACTCATCTTCATAACTATCGTTGCGGAGGCGGCGGCGAGGAGTTTCGTCTTCGTAAGACTCCTCCGAGCGCCGGGCTACTGGATCTCGACTTCCAGGAATCCGGGGACGTGCTGGGCGATCGTAATCAAATTCTTCTAATTCATCTATTTCTGCTTGCTGATAGTAATTGCTTACGGGGCGATCGTCGTCTACAATTTTTGTGTTGCGCTTGGCTTGCTCGGTAGCAATGCCTCTTAGGCGGATACTCTCAACGGCAAAAAACACTGTAGAACCAATTAGTAGCACTTGACCAAATTCTAAAATTGGGTCTAGTCGCCATCCTTGGGTAATTAAAATGATTCCACAAGCTAAACCTACAGCAGCAAAAAAGATATCGTGATCCCGCGAGAGTTCTGGGCGAACCGAGCGCAGAAAGTACAACGCAGCCCCGGCTACTGCCAACAAAATACCCAGTAGGGTGTGCGTCCCACCCCCAAAATTCACCTGAGCAAGTGTACTAGCCCAGTTCAGCCCAAAATTTACCATTACTGTTTTACCAAGACTCAAATCTATGTTAACTACTTGTCAATAAAATCTCTAGTCTAGTTGCACTTTCAACCCCAAGGGAACCAAGTTCTATCTAAAGTATATAAAGAAATATTCCCTGCTAGTCGGCAAACCGAGTAAAGAAAAGAAAAGTAAAAAGCCTCGGTTTATGTCTTTAACACCTGAAGGCGTACCGAGGATAAAAGTAGCTTGTTTGCTATTTGAGTAAAGGATTTGGGAGCCGACAATCGGGACTCCCAAGCAGCTTAAGAGCGTTCAATTTTATCTTTTTGGCTAATAAAAATTAGAAAAGCGGTGGCGGGAATCACAATAATTACTGCACCAGCCAGCAAACTATAAAAGAAATTCATTAAAGAAGGGGTCATTTATTGTCAACCTTTGTTTACACACTGCACTTTAATTTTAATCGTCTGTTACACCCTTGCAAAGAAGTTTTTAGCAGCTAGGTTCATTTGTTTGACCTAGAAGCATTACGTTAAAATAAACTATAGGTTTATTTACAAACTTTAAGATTTTTTGACTGTCTGACTTGAGGAAGGCGATTGCTACAACAAATTATGAGTGCTATTACTATCACTACTTGGGTTTTGGGGATATTTTTGGGTTTGATGATTTTATTGTTTATTTTCCGTATAGTTCTTAGCTGGTATCCCCAAGTAGACCTCAATCGCCTGCCATTTAATTTGGTTGGTTGGACTACAGAACCCTTCTTAGTCCCGGTGCGGAAGCTAGTACCGCCCATTGGCGGCGTTGATATTACGCCAATTATCTGGATTGGTATTTTTAGCTTACTTAGAGAAATACTCATCGGTCAGCAGGGATTGCTGCGAATGGTTGCCCATTTGCAATAAGTAGCTTATTCTTGCGGGGGAAACATGACTTTTTCGATAAAGTCAGTGTAAACTTCTCCTTGTAAAAATTCTGGTGTTTCCAAAATTCTTTGGTGAAAGCCAATCGTAGTGGGTACGCCCGTAAGTGCAAACTCTCGCAATGCTCTTTTCATACGTTTAATTGCACTAGGGCGATCGCTTCCCCACACAATTAATTTGCCAATTAGCGAATCGTAATAAGGCGGAATCTGGTAATCGGTATAAACGTGGGAGTCGATCCGAACTCCCGGACCTCCAGGTGGCAAGTAGCCGCTAATTCTGCCTGGTGCGGGACGAAAATCGCGATCAGGGTCTTCCGCATTGATGCGGCATTCAATCGCATGACCGCGTAACACTACCTGCTCTTGGGTTTGTTGCAATTTTTCCCCTTGAGCAACTCTAATTTGCTCGGCAACTAAATCGAATCCTGTCACCATTTCAGTTACTGGATGCTCTACTTGAATGCGGGTATTCATTTCCATAAAATAAAACTCGCCATTGGGTGCTAAAAGAAATTCCACCGTCCCCGCGCCAGTGTAATTAATTGATTTAGCCGCCCGCACCGCCGCTGCGCCCATTTTTTCCCGTAATTGGGGGCTAAGAGCAGGGCTAGGGGCTTCTTCTAATAGTTTTTGGTGGCGGCGTTGAATCGAGCAATCCCGTTCGCCTAGGTGCAAAATATTACCGTAATTATCGGCAATAATTTGAAATTCTATATGGCGGGGACGTTCGACAAATTTTTCTATATACAGTCCTGGGTTGCCAAAACTCGCCTCTGCTTCACCTCTAGCGGCGAAAAATAGCTTAATTAGTTCCGTGCGATCGCGTACTAGACGCATTCCCCGTCCGCCACCTCCGGCGGTGGCTTTAATCATCACCGGGTAGCCGATCGCATCTGCCACTTCTTGGGCGACTTTTTCGTCTTGCAGCAAGCCATCGCTACCCGGTACGGTTGGTACGCCCGCCGCGATCATCGTTTCTTTGGCGGTGGATTTGTCTCCCATTGCCCGCATCGCCTCTGGGGTCGGTCCGATAAAAGCGATTTTGTGGTCGGCACAAATTTCTGCAAACCGAGCATTTTCTGCTAAAAAGCCATAGCCGGGATGAATAGCCGTAGCGTTGCGGGTTAAAGCGGCGGCGATTATTCTTGGTATATTTAGGTAACTTTTACTACTAGGAGCTTCGCCAATACAAACCGCTTCATCGGCGAGTTGGACGTGGAGGGCGTGACGGTCAACGGTAGAATGTACGGCAATAGTTGCAATACCCATTTCTTCGCAGGCGCGTAGAATGCGTAAAGCAATTTCTCCACGATTGGCAATTAATATTTTGTTGAACTGCATTTTTTAAAAATAATAATAATAATGTCTGTATCAGTTAGGTTGCCATCCTTCGAGGGCTAACTGCAACAAGTATATTCAAGTAGTTTTGAGCCAAATAATTATAATCTAATTTCAAACTAGAGTAATGAACGTCCCAAGTAGCGTTAAATCAAAATTATTTTCTTCTTTGCAAAAAGGTGTTACATTGGTTTATGCCAACAGCCCGTGCGGATGTGGCGGAATTGGTATACGCGCACGCTTGAGGTGCGTGTGGGCTTGCCCTTGCGAGTTCGAGTCTCGCCTTCCGCATTGTAAAGTTAAAAGTCCTGAGTATTAATTTACTCAGGACTTTGGTTTTGTTAGGGAAACAACTTTTTTTCAGAGAATTGTTATATTTAAGATAGATGATGAAGTTTTGTAAATAAAATTGACTGCAATTACTACGGCAAACAGCGTAATCTTACCGACAACCTGGCACAGTCTTATACCTCTATGGCAGGGAAATGAGGCAGAGGTGCAACAAGGCTTACCGCACACTCAATTAGCCCCAGCTTGGCAATTACTATTATTGGGTGATGGTTCGCCGACAAGACACTTACAATTATTGACGGGGGAACCTACGGAAGTAGATGTAATTGATATGTCTTTAATTGGTGTAGATTTGGATGGTGCGCCGGACTTGATTCAGGCTGTACCAGGACCAAGATTGAGGAGACAAGTATGGCTGCGGACTCCTTCTGGTCAGCGCCTCGCTTATGCTACTTCTTGGTGGGAAGCAAGTCATGTAGATGAGTATTTACAAAATCGATCCTTGCCCATTTGGGCTAGTTTAACTCGCCTGCGGACGGAGTTATATAGAGATGTACAAGGGATTTATTACGGCAACTGTGCGGCTTTAGAATCAGCTTTTGAACAGAAAGGTCCTTTTTGGGGGCGGCATTATTTGTTTTGGCATCACGGGCAGCCATTAACGTTAATATATGAAGTATTTTCGCCTTATTTGACTAAGTATTTAGGTGCAATGCAGTTAGAGAGTAAGGTTTAAGCGTTGAAACTTTCGTGGTGGACATATTTAGGGCTTGTATGTCAGTAGCACAAATTTTTGCAGAGTTTGAAGGTCTAGATTTATTAAGTCTAGAGCCTTCTATGCCAATCATACTTTCAATAGGGAAGGTACTTGTCTTTACTATTACACTCATGGCTGTGATTCTCAGGGATATGATGCAGCTTTGATACTAGATTTTTTTAATAACTGTATCCGCTTCACTAACTACAGAAAGCCGCATTCGACAGAGAAGTATAAGCCATACTTCAACAAATTTACTTACCCTTGTTTGTCTTGTAGCTACAACGATTTTGAACAAAAACTGGCATCAGTTGTAGATATTAAAATCTTAAATTTGATGGCAAAGCACTGGGAAATTTCTCAAATGCAGTTTATTAATACTTTAATGATTGCTGGGCAGTTGTTACGGGATGCTGAAAATGAGGGATGGGTGGATTTCTCTTGGTGGGAAGGTGGAGAGTTTACAGGTACTTTGCCACAACCAAAACATCGTTAAGGACTCAAATATAATAGTATTTGGAGCTTAACAGCTTCTTTGCAGCACAGCATACTTATAGGCGATCGCTCATGTTACGTTAAAAATAAGAGGGTTACTAAGCTATACTTGCCTATCAATCTTGTGTGGATGGATGAGCGCACTGGAAATATCTTTTTCTTTGCAGGTGAGGAGAATATTATAGAAATATATCCTAACGGCAATTGGATCTACACAAGATGAGCAAGCCCAATTTTCAGTCAATGAGCCAAAAAGATTTGCACGATTACGTTATGGCGCATCGAGACGAGCAAGAAGCTTTTTATGCGTATGTAGATAAACTCCATGCCGAAGCCACCTGGATTGAGATGCCAGCAATAGAATCTTTGCAAGACTTGGAAAATTATCCTGAGTTCACCAAACGTTTTAGTAACGGCTCAGAGCCTCAAGATAATGCAGTTTAAACTTTTGTTGGCTCTAGCATTAATTTGGAACGCTTGACAGTTTCGGGAATTGCGATCGGATAATCGCCATTAAAGCAGGCTGAACAAAAATTAGTAGGATCCTCTTTGGTTGTTTGTAGCATACCTTCATGGCTTAGATAAGCTAGTGAGTCTACTTCCAACAACTTCGCTATTTCCTCTACAGACTTGGTAGCAGCAATTAATTGATCTTGGTTGTCGGTATCAATACCGTAGAAACAAGGGTAAGTTACAGGGGGAGAAGATACGCGCATATGTACCTCCGTCGCTCCAGCATCGCGCAGAGCCTTAACCAATTTGCGGCTAGTTGTTCCCCGTACAATGGAATCGTCAACAATAATTACTCGCTTACCAGCCAATACATCTTTAAGCGGGTTGAGCTTCATGCGGATGCCAGACTCGCGCATAGTTTGCGTAGGTTGAATAAATGTTCTCCCTACATAACGATTTTTGATTAGTCCTTCAGCGTAAGTAATGCCTGATTCTTGAGAGAACCCAATCGCCGCCGGAATACCCGAATCAGGTACGCCAATGACAATATCCGCATCTACAAAAGATTCTTGGGCTAATTGCCGCCCGATTCGCATCCGATAGCTGTACAAGCTTTCACTATTCATAATGCTATCGGGCCTTGCAAAATAGATCATTTCAAATATACACAACTTTCGCTGAGGCTGTTGCGCCCAGTGGAAAGAGGCTAATCCTTCCTCGGTAATCCAAACTAATTCTCCAGGCTCTACATCGCGCAGGTAATTAGCACCAATAATATCTAAACCGCAAGTTTCCGAAGCAAGAACGTAGCGCTGAGGAGTGCTGTCTAAAGTACCAATTACTAAAGGACGAATCCCATTGGGATCGCGCACGCCCATCATGCCTACAGGTGTGCCAATAACTAAGCTAAAAGCTCCTTGACAGCGTTGAAACGCCCTAATTGCCCCATCTAACCATTCTTTGCCTGCATCAATTTCTTCAGCGATCGCAAAAGCTATAACTTCTGAATCTGTGGTAGTCAGTAAATTATGCTTATTCTGCAATAACTCCTCTCGCAAAGCTGGAGTATTGACTAAGTTGCCATTGTGTGTTAATGCTAATGCCCCGCGTTTAGTTTGTAAAACTGCTGGTTGAGCATTTACAACCCGGCTAGAACCAGTAGTTGAGTAACGAGTGTGACCTACAGCTAAAGTTCCAGGCAACTTATTTAAAATTGTTTCGTTAAAAACTTGGGATACCAGCCCCATTTCTTTATGCAAGTGAACTTTGTCGCCATCAAAAGTAGCAATTCCCGCCGATTCCTGGCCCCGATGCTGCAAGGCATACAAGCCAAAATAAGTAAGCTTGGCAACATCTTCCTCTGGTGCAAATACACCAAATACGCCACAAGCTTCCTCTGGCTTATCCGCAGAATGATTTGACTGTTCGGGCATATTTAGCTCATCGTTGGTAGTTTCTACGGGGGGATAGTTGGCGTTCATGCTTTGGCTTTACTCCTGAAAAGTATGCAGATTGTAGGGGATAAAACAGTTGGATGAGGCAAATTGCTTATGGGTTCAAAAAGATTATTTTATAAATTTTAATTAGGCTTAATAAAACGTTAACAAGTTCTACTTACAAGATTAACGTAATTATGCTCATTGCCAACAAAATTGCTCTAAGTATTTAGGCGGCGTTCGACGGCATTGTAGAAAGCTTTGCCCATTTCCTCGATAGTAACCTCAATTAAAGTGCGATCGCTCTTAGCGCTACGCTTTGCGTAATCGCTTGTAGTAAAAATCTGCAAACAATCATTATTAGCAACCACACCGATTTTTTGCCAAGTAGGTCCTAGTTGCTGTTGCAAATAAGCTTCCCAAGCCTCGGTATGGGCGGGAGAGACAGAAACTAAAATGCGTCCGGTGGCTTCTCCAAATAGCATCTCATCAGTGCGATAAGTAGAATTTGATAAGACGTGGACTTGCGCCCCTAAGTTTCCCGAAATGCAAGATTCCGCAAGGGCGACGGCAATTCCTCCTTCCGCGCAATCGTGAGCCGAGCGTACCCAACCGTTGCCAATTCCTTCACGACAAGCCTTTTGGACGCGGCGCTCTAAGTCAAAATTTACCTGGGGTGGTTTTCCCGCTACAAGCCCGTGCATGGTGGCTAAATACTCCGAACAACCAAGAGTTAAACTCTCATCGCATCCTAATAGGTAGATTAAATCTTCGGCATTTTGCCAACCTTGACCGCAAATATGAGTAAAATCAGCAATTAAACCCACCATCCCCACAACCGGAGTTGGATAAATTGGTTGAGGTACGCCATTAGCATCAAGGGTTTCATTATAAAGAGAGACATTACCGCCAGTAACGGGCGTACCAAGTTCTTGGCAAGCTTCCGCAAGTCCCCGACAAGCTTCGGCTAGTTGCCAGTAGCCAATCGGTTTTTCTGGGCTACCAAAGTTTAAATTATCGGTAACTGCAATGGGTTCGGCTCCCACACAGCTAAGATTGCGGGCAGCTTCGGCGACTACGGCTTTTGCGCCTTCGTAAGGGTCTATATATATGTAGCGGGGATTGCAATCAACTGTAGCAGCAACTCCTTTATTATGCGATCGCAAGCGAATGACTGCCGCATCAGCGCCTCCAGGTAGTAACACTGTATTATTTTGTACTTGGTGGTCGTACTGGCGGTATATCCAGCGCTTAGAGGCAATATTTGGGGTATCGAGGAGAGTAATTAAAATATCTTGCCAAGAGTAGAAACTATCTTTTATTTCAATGCCTTCTAAAGTACAAGCAGGTAAGTTTTCGCTTGTCCAGGCGGCGGCTTTAATCGCATATTCTGGAGGCTGGGTTAATAGTTCGTGATGATAAAGGGGGGTATTTTCTGCCAAAGCTGCGGCGGGAATTTCGGCTGCAACTTCACCTTTAAATAGAATTTTGACAATTGGCTCGGCAATAACTGTACCTGCAACTACTGCTTGCAATCCCCACCGATGGAATATCTCAATTAACTCTTGTTCTCGCCCTTTATGCGCCACAAACAGCATCCGCTCTTGAGATTCCGATAGCAGGTATTCGTAGGGAACCATCCCGCTCTCGCGCACGGGAATTAGGTCTAAATCTAACTCAATCCCAACCCCACCTTTTGCCGCCATTTCTGCCGTAGAACACGTAATTCCGGCGGCTCCCATATCTTGCGCCGCTACGACTGCGCCAGTTTTAAAAGCTTCTAAACACGCTTCAATTAAAGACTTTTCTAAAAAAGGATCGCCTACTTGCACGGCGGGGCGGTCTTTTTCCGATTCTTCGCTTAGTTCCGCACTCGCAAAACTTGCTCCTCCCATGCCATCCCGTCCAGTTGTCGAACCAACATATAAAACTGGGTTTCCAATCCCTGCGGCTCCAGACTTGACTATTTCGGGAGTTTGCATCAAGCCTAATGCCATTACATTTACTAATGGGTTGCCAGAATATGCCGCATCAAAATAAACTTCACCGCCAACGGTAGGAACTCCTACGCTATTGCCGTAGTGAGAAATGCCTGAGACTACACCATTAAACAACCGCCGAGTGCGCACATCGTCTAAAGAGCCAAAACGCAGAGAGTTTAATAAGGCAATGGGACGCGCCCCCATGGTGAATATATCTCTAAGAATGCCGCCTACGCCTGTAGCTGCGCCTTGGAATGGTTCTATCGCTGAGGGGTGGTTGTGGGATTCAATTTTGAAAGCTAGTTGCACTCCATCGCCTAAATCTACTACGCCAGCATTTTCGCCGGGGCCTACAAGTATGCGCTCTCCAGTAGTAGGAAATTGTTTGAGTAAGGGGCGGGAGTTTTTGTAACAGCAGTGTTCTGACCACATTACCCCAAACATCCCTAGTTCTGCTTTGTTGGGCTCGCGCCCTAGTCGATTGACTATTTCGGTGTATTCTTCAGGCTTTAAACCTTCGGTGGCAATTTCTTCGGGGGTAAAGGACATGGTGGCTATGGCAAAAACGGCACAGGCTCAATTTTATCTACAATTGTCAATTATTAGGTAAGGCAATGGGCGATCACTAAATTATTACCGTCAATTAAAAAAGAGATCGTAAGCAAGCTTGACAATTAACAGCGAAACTACTGCTATAAATAGAACTCTAACAAAAGCACTACCTTTAGCGATCGCTAACTTAGCACCAATAATAGCCCCAACTATATTAAATATTGCCATTGGTAAAGCAATACTATAAATAATCTGGTTGTTAGCAGCAAAATAAATAGTTGCAGCTAAATTTGTAGATAAATTAACGATTTTGGCTGAGGCGGATGCTTTTAGGAAGTCAAAGCCTAATATTCCAATGAAAGTAAAAATTAAAAAGCTACCTGTTCCTGGTCCAAAAAAACCATCGTAAAAGCCGAGTGATGAGCCAATAATTGCCGCATATGTACTTTGTTGTATTCCTTGAACTTTGACAATATGCTGAGAACCAAAATCTTTTTTACTCCAAGTAAAAATTGCAACTAATACAAGTAGCAAAAGTATGAGGGGACGCATCAAAGCGGGATTGATAATACTTACAGTGCTTGCGCCAATAAATGAAAAAATAAATGCGGTTGTGGTTGATATTAAGACTATTGACCAATTAATTTGGACTTGCTGAGAATAATAAATTGCTGCTGCCGATGTCCCGGCGATTGAAGATAATTTATTAGTACCAAAAATCAGTGGTATGGCTGTATTAGGGAGAAAAACTAAAAGTGCCGGAAGCTGAATTAAACCGCCACCCCCAACAATAGAATCAATTAAGCCTGCTAAAAATGCAAATATAAAAAGAAAAATTAGTTGCTCCACAAAAAATATTTAGTAATAAGTCGCACAAATATTGGGGCTTTACTTCCTGCTAGTAACAACCTAGCCTATATTGAGGACTACGAGACTTCGCCCAAAAGGTATGAATTGTTACTTGCCACCACCACTAAAACCAGGAGACTTATTAAAAGTAATTGCTCCTAGTGGTGCATTAAGAGAGATTGAAGCTTTCGAGCGCGGGGTAGAAATATGGCGATCGCATGGTTATAAAGTAGAAATAAGTGAAAGTATAGGCGATCGCTTTGGGTACTTAGCCGGGAAAGATCGCGATCGCACTCAGCAATTATCTGAAGCATGGAACGATTCGCAATGTAAGGGTATTTTATGCGCTAGAGGTGGTTATGGTAGCGCCAGAATTTTAGAAAATTGGACTTGGGGAAACAACCATAAATGGCTAATTGGCTTTTCTGATATTACTTGTTTATTGTGGAGCTTGTACGGACAAGGCAAATCGAGCGTACATGGCGCAGTATTAACGACTTTAGCTTCCGAACCCGATTGGTCAATAGAGCGCTTATTTAACCTCGTAGAAGGTCGTCCCCTAGCATCACTCCAAGGTACAGGATGGGGGGGAGGAATTGCGGCAGGGATACTGTTACCCGCAAACCTAACAGTAGCTACCCATTTACTCGGTACATCTATGCAACCCAACTTAGACGGCGTAATTTTAGCCTTGGAAGACGTAACTGAAGCACCTTATCGCATAGATAGATTGTTAACTCAATGGCGTTTAAGCGGAGTTTTGGCAAAAGTTAGCGGGATTGCGTTAGGACGATTTAGCCGTTGCGAAGCACCGCCAAATATTCCCAGCATGACTACTGGCGAAGTATTGCGCGATCGCTTATCCGACCTGAATATTCCCATAGTATCCAACCTAAGCTTTGGACACGATGGTTGCAACGCTGCCCTTCCTGTAGGATTACTAGCAACACTAGACGCAGAGCAAGGTATTCTAGCTATTTAAGGATAAACATTTACATGACGCACTTTGGTATTATTTGTCCTCCTGTAACAGGTCATCTCAATCCGATGACAACCTTGGGATACGAACTGCAAAGACGGGGACATCGAGTCACCGTAGTGGGAATCCTTGATGCTGAAAAAAAAGCCTATGCAGCAGGATTGGATTTTAAAGCGATCGCGCCGTCAGAATATCCCTATGGAACTATGACACAATTTTCTGAAGGACTGGGAAAATTAAGCGGATTAGCTGCACTGCAATACACAATAAATTATCTCCAAAAATCGACAGCTATTTTTCTTCAACAAGCACCGAAAGTAATTAAAAATGCTGGTATCGACGCATTATTAGTAGACCAAATTTTGCCAGCCGGGGGAACTGTTGCAGATTATCTAGGTATTCCCTTTATGAGCGTGTCTGCTGCCTTGATGATGAACGACGATGTTAGCGTTCCTCCTTTTAACACTCCTTGGAACTACAATCGTGCTTGGTGGGGGAAAATTCGCAACAGAATTGGTTATCGTTTGTTAAGTCGGATCAGGAAGCCAATTCGGGCAACTATCGCCCAATATCGACGCGAATGGAATTTGCCGCCACACGATGGGCAAAATGATGCTTATTCGCAATTAGCTCAATTGTGCCAGCAGCCTGCGGAGTTTGAATTTCCACGAGAAAATTTGCCGGGATGTTTTCATTTTACTGGCGCTTACCACAACCTAGCTTCTAGGGCGAAACTTGAATTTCCTTTTGAAAAATTAACAGGTCAACCGTTGATTTATGCTTCGATGGGAACGTTGCAAAATCGCCTAATTGGAGTTTTTGAGACGATCGCCCAAGCCTGTGCTGGATTGGATGCACAATTAGTAATTTCTCTAGGTGGTGGAATTGCTCAGGAATCTGTGCCAAAGCTACCTGGTTCGCCTTTAGTTGTAGGAAATGCGCCTCAACTAGAATTGTTGCAACGCGCGAGTCTCACGATTACCCACGCCGGGTTAAATACGGCTTTAGAATCAATTAGTCATGGCGTACCAATGGTTGCGATTCCAATTACTAATGACCAACCAGGAGTAGCCGCACGTATTGTTTGGACTGGTTGTGGTGAGATGGTCAAGCTGCAAGGCTTGAATGCTTCTAAACTGCGAATGGCGATTGAGCAAGTTTTGGGGCAAGATTCTTATCAAAATAATGCTATTAGATTGCAAACCGCTAACCAGCAAGCCGGAGGCTTTACTAAGGCTGCGGATATTATCGAGCAGGTGATATCTACGGGAAAACCTGTATTATCTGGCTCAAATTAATCAATATTAACTAGCGCGCAAAGCACTTTATCTGGAGATTGTAACGGTCTTATCAGCTTGTGGCGCTCGCATTATTTACAACGACAGAGGTTAGAGCGATCGGAATTTTGGCCCTAAGACCCTTGCTCGAATCGAGAAAGAGGTTCATCATATTACTTTACAAGATAATTTTTTTGAATGAAAAATACGATCAAAAAGTCAGACTTTGTGCTAACTCCATACATGAAGAGCAACGACTTTCAGGCAACTTGGCAGATTTTAAATACCGTTGTGCCTTACATACTTTTATGGTTTTTGGCAGTTAAAGCGGCAGCAATTTCTGCTTGGTTTCTTCCCCCCATCATAATTTTAATGACGCTGTTTTCTGTACGTTGCTTTTCTTTAATGCATGATTGTGGACACTATTCACTCTTTAATTCAAAGAAGATTAACAGGTGTGTAGGTTTTATTCTCGGTATCATTAACGCCATCCCTCAATATCCCTGGTCAAGAGATCATGCCTTCCATCACAAAATTAATGGTAATTGGGAGCAGTATCGCGGTGTTGCTGACTTTATCTCAACTGAGGAGTTTTCTAAGCTCAATTCCTCTGACCAAAGGCTTTATGAACTACTGAGACATCCATTAATGGCTTTTCCAGGAGGTTTTTTCTACCTCGCGCTCCAGCCCAGGCTTGTCCTAATTGTGGGAATTTATGATTTTGTTGTCGAGCTATTTACTTGTTGGAAAAACAATCCTGGCATAGGTTTATCTACGATCGTCTCTGCTCATAAATCAAAACATTGGCATACAGCAACCGAGTTTTGGGATTTGCTCTTTAATAATATTTGCGTAGTTGGCAGCGTTATTATCCTTAGCAATCTTATGGGAGCGGCTTTTTTCTTAAGCATTTACTTAAGCGTCTTGACTTTTGCTGCGGTGATTTTTATCTGGGTTTTCTTCGTGCAACATATTTTTGAAGACTCTTATGCTCACAACACAGAAGGTTGGGATTACTTAAGTGGAGCTATTGAGGGCAGCAGCTATCTAGAATTACCAATAATTCTCAAGTGGTTTACCGCAAACATCGGCTACCACAACATTCATCATCTCTCAGAAAGAATCCCTAATTACAATCTCGAAGCTTGTCATCATAAAAATATTCACCTGCTCTCAAACATAAAAACATTGAGGATCGGTGATATGCTTGCCTGTTCAAAGTTTATTTTGTGGGATGGTGGATCGAGTCGCCTAGTATCGGTTGAGTCATTTCGTCAAGTTGCCCAATCGAAAGCTCTAGATCCAAATATGGTGTCCTGAATATAACCGAGATGGAAAGAGCGCTTGTTAAGCGATGCTGATTTGAGTGGAACTGATCTAACGGGAGCAAACTTGAGCGATGCAGAGTTAAATAAAGCAATAATTTCTACCGCAATTTTATAATGCCCTCTACATTCATGATTGAGAAGTACACCCATTATCGGCGCAATGAGGCGGCGGAAGTTTCGTTTGGTGTCCGCGATGCGATTTCTCAAGAACCGCGTAGTTTTGAAACCTTCGCCCGTGACTATGCAGCAACGCGATCGCTAAATGCGGTTGCAGTCAAAACAGTAAAGTTGAGATTGATTATGCTGGGTGGGGTTCGTTTCTAAACCGATAAAGCTAAATGATAAGCTAACAAAAGCATAAAACAAACTTAAGGTAAAACTTTAAATGGTCGTCTCCACCCAAGTTCCCCATCTTTTGCGCGCTGCTCGTGGTGAAAAAGTAGATCGTCCCCCCGTATGGATGATGCGCCAAGCCGGACGCTACATGAAAGCCTACAGGGAACTACGGGACAAATACCCATCATTTCGCGATCGATCGGAAATTCCTGAAGTAGCCGTAGAAGTTTCCTTGCAGCCTTGGAAAGCATTTCAACCAGACGGCGTAATTTTATTTTCTGATATTGTTACTCCTTTACCTGGCTTAGGCATTGAGATGGATATCGCCGAAGGAAAAGGACCAATTATCGAATCGCCAATTCGCACTTCTGCTCAAGTTGATAATTTGCGTCCCTTGCAACCAGAAGAATCGCTACCCTTTATCAAAACAATTTTGCAAGCCCTAAGTAACGAAGTAGGCGACAAATCAACCGTCCTTGGTTTTGTGGGCGCTCCTTGGACACTAGCTGCTTACGCAGTAGAAGGAAAGGGTTCCAAAACCTACGCAGCAATTAAAGGCATGGCATTTTCCGATCCTACGGTGCTGCATCAACTACTCGCAAAATTAGCCGATGCGATCGCAATTTACGCTCGTTATCAAATTGACTGCGGCGCTCAAGTGGTGCAAATGTTCGATTCTTGGGCGGGTCAACTTAGCCCCCAAGATTACGATACCTTTGCTTTACCTTATCAACGGCGCGTTTTTGAGCAAGTCAAACAAACTCACCCCGATACACCTTTAATATTGCTAGTTAGTGGTAGCGCTGGGGTATTAGAACGGATGGCGAAGTCAGGCGCTGATATTGTAACGGTTGATTGGGCGGTAGACATGGCAGATGCGCGCGCTAGATTGGGGCATGATATGAAAGTGCAAGGAAACCTAGATCCCGGCGTGTTGTTTGGTTCTAAAGAATTTATTCGCGATCGCATTTACGATACTGTGCAAAAAGCTGGTAACTACGGACATATTCTCAATCTCGGTCATGGTGTTTTACCCACTACCCCAGAGGAAAATGTTGCTTTCTTCTTTGAAACAGCCAAGCAGTTGAAATACTAAACTATGACCCCCAAGCGGATTTTGGTGACTGGTGCAAGTGGTTGCATCGGTCACTACATTACAGAAGCTTTAATTGAGCAAACAGACCACGAGTTGTATTTGCTAGTTAGAAATCCCAATAAATTACAAGTAGATACTCAATCTCGTCCGGGAATTACGGTTTTACAGGGTGATATGGGTAAAATCGAGCAATTTACCGATTTACTCAAAACTATCGATACGGCGGTACTCACAGCTACCATATGGGGCGGAGACGACATATTTGATATCAATGTTACTAAAACTGTTGAATTGATAAATCTGCTCGACCCCCAAGTTTGTCAGCAAGTTATTTACTTTTCGACAGAAAGTATATTAGATCGTCACAACCAGTTACTGAGGGAAGCGGGGGAAATTGGCACAGATTATATACGTTCTAAGTACGAGTGTTTTCAGAAATTGGCAAATACTGTAATCGCATCTAAAATAACTAAAATTTTTCCTACTTTAGTTTTGGGAGGAGATAAGACTAAACCTTATTCTCATCTATCGGCGGGAATATTAGACATTGCGAAGTTAATTAATATAATTCGCTTTTTTAAAGCTGATGGTAGTTTTCATTTTATTCATGGTAAGGATGTCGCTCAAGTTGTGAGTTACTTAATTGACAACCCACCCAAAAATGATGAATCGCGGCAATTAGTATTAGGTCAAAAGCGGATAACTGCTGATGAAGCAGTAGAGGAAGCTTGTGAATATCTCAATAAAAAGATTTATTTTCGCATTCCTTTATCTTTAGGTTTAGCTAATATTTTGATTCCGTTATTTCGTATTCAAATGGCAGCTTGGGATAGGTTTTGTTTAACTTATAGACATTTTAGTCACGAAAACCCAGTTAATCCAGAAAGCTTAGGGTTACCGAATTATTGTGCTACTTTTAGCGATGTTTTGCGAGTACATGGGGTTCCGCGTAAATAGGGCTAAGCAAAACGTTGATAAACTGAGTATAAAATGCGATCGCTTTTACACTGAAAAGAATTTTACTATTCTAGTTTGCGATCGCCTACTCGTTTAACTTTTGCCTTCTTACGATAGCTTGGGCTATTTCACGATAACGAGAACGCTTTAACTCTATTTGCTCTATTACTTGCAACCATCTTTATTAGTAAAACTTTTGCCATTTTTCCTCAGTTAGAGTAGCAATAGTATTGATAGGAATAGCTAACTCTACTTGAATTTTATGGTGATACCAAGCAAATAATCCATCTTCGGTTACAGCATTATTTAATACTCTTTCTACTAACTTTAATCCAGAGCGTGGTTTTTCTTGCTGGCACATATCTTTTAAAAACTCTTGAAGACAAAGCACTGCTATTTGTACGTGTTTTTTGTCTTGTCTACCAGATTGGGGTAAGCCTCGTGAACTACCCAACACTAATCGGAGTACCGATATAGTGTGGGCTTCCAGCTTCACGGACAGTCGCCTCTACGGAGGTCTTGCGACCCCGCTTTGGTCTTACACTCTCTCCACTGGCAGTAGCGCTAG
>NZ_JBYCCV010000027.1:0-46682 GCF_057473825.1 Aliterella sp. E5.1 | reverse complement strand
AGTTTCTCTGACGAAGACTATAGTGCTTTTTTTTGGCTTTTCAACTATAATTTTTTCATGGTTCGGCGTGCCTTCTGGTTCGCTCCGCTTTCGCTTCCCTCTCCAGCGCTTTATTAATCTATCAACTCTAAATAAAATTGTCAAGGGCTTACAGAAAAGAATTTTCTAAAGCTCTCAAGTCTAGATCTGACAGTAGTTTTAGACAACAATGATTGATAATATTGTCCTGACGATCAAAGGAAGCTATGAATTTTCAATCAGTAATTGCAGCACTGCATACATTTTGGAGCGATCGCGGTTGTCTAATTGCCCAACCTTATGACATAGAAAAGGGGGCTGGGACAAAGAATCCTCAGACTTTTTTACGAGCGTTGGGGCCAGAGCCTTGGTCTGTTGCTTATGTTGAGCCTTGTCGCCGTCCCACTGATGGACGTTATGGCGAAAACCCTAATCGCTTCCAATACTATTATCAGTATCAAGTTTTAATCAAACCGTCACCAGAAAACATTCAGGGTATTTATCTTGATTCCTTACGAGCTTTAGGCATTGCGCCTGAAGAACATGATGTTCGGTTTGTAGAAGATAACTGGGAAGATGCGACTGTGGGAGCGTGGGGAACAGGCTGGGAGGTCTGGCTTGACGGAATGGAAGTTACTCAATTTACTTACTTTCAACAATGTGGAGGCATTGATTGTCGCCCTGTTTCTATTGAGATTACTTATGGGTTGGAGAGGTTGGCTATGTACCTCCAAGGAGTAGAAGCGATTTCTAAAATCCAGTGGACAGACAATCTGACTTATGGAGACATTTACTTACAAGGTGAGATAGAACAGTGCATATATAACTTTGAGGCTGCCAATTCAGAGATGCTGATAACTCTATTCGGTTTGTACGAGCAAGAAGCACAGCAGCTTACCCAAAGAGGACTCGTTTTGCCAAGCTTGGACTATGTTCTAAAGTGTTCTCATACATTTAATCTCTTAGATGCTAGAGGTGTCATTGCTGTGACAGAGCGGACTCGCTATATAGGTAGAATCCGTAACCTAGCAAGGAAAATATCTAATCTGTATTTGCAACAACGAGAAAAGTTAGGATTTCCACTTTTAAAAAATCTATAGCTAGTGTATATTTTTAGGAGGCTATAAGACAAAAAATTCCGCAGAAGTATGAAAAGTGATAATCAATTAAAATCAGATAGACTTGCGGTTTTAATTGATGCTGATAATGCAACTGCAACTATGATTGAGACTTTACTTAAAGAAGTTGCTAAGTATGGTACCGCTCATGTCAAACGAGTTTATGGAGATTGGACAAGCACTCACTCAAATAGCTGGAAAGATAAGTTAAATAGATTCGCCATACAACCAATTCAACAGTTTAGTTATACTTTGGGTAAAAGCTCTACTGATAGCGCGTTGATCATTCATGCGATGGATACTATACACAAATAACTTTAATGGGTTTCGTATTGTTTTCAGCGATAGTGACTTTACTAGATTGACGTGTAGGATTCGAGAATCGGGATTGATTGTTTATGGATTTGGTGAGAAAAAAACTCCTGAGCCTTTCCAAAAAGCCTGCGATAAGTTTACTTATACAGAGAATCTAGAAGAAATGGAAGATCAAGGGGGAGCCGAAATAACCAAAGCTAAAAAAGATAGTCCGAATAATAACTTAAAAAGTAGCTCCGAACTGAAAGAAAACTCCAAATTGGTTAAGCTTGTCAAAAATGCTTACGAGGCAATTGCAGAGGAAGATAGATGGGCTGACTTAAGAGAATTGGGAGGGCAAATCAATAAGCTATCTTCATCTTTTGATTCGAGAAATTATGGATATAAAAAGTTAGGTGAATTGATTAGAGCTATTGAGATATTCGAGATTAAAACTGTACCTCATGAGAAAAATCAAGCAGATAAAGTCTTATATATCAAATTAAAAAATTAATAATCAAACTTAATGAGTCAGACGAATGCTGTAGTTTTATGTCTTGCTTATATTATAGGTCTGCTATCTACGCCTCTTAGCTGGGGGGGTTATGGGAGCATTGCTATAGGAGTTATTTTAAGCTACGTATCACATAGAAACTATGGTAGGGAGTCATCTGATAAATGGCGGAAGTCTAAACCAAAACTATTTTTAGCAGCAGGTATAGTTGGATTTTTAGCAACGCTGTATTTTCAGATAAAAACGCCTCAACCAGCCGTTAATGATATTAGTCAATTTATCAATAATGAAAAGCAAGTTGTTACAGTTCAAGGCGAAGTCGCTAGCTTACCTCGTTTAACTCGGAGTCAAAAGGGACAATTTTGGTTAGAGGCAAAAGAACTCAATCAAATAGGTAAAGTAATTAAAGTCACAGGCAATTTGTATGTAACTGTGCCTATACTTCAATCTACTGGTTTATATCCAGGACAAGCGATCGCAATTAAAGGTATTTTATATAGACCAAAACCCGCAACTAATCCAGGTGGTTTTGATTTTAAGAGATTTTTGCAACAACAAAGTACCTTCGCTGGCATAAATGGAAGGCAAGTAAATTTTACCGTTAGCGAACAGCCAAGATGGGGATTATGGCAAGTTAGTAAGCAGATTGTGCGATCGCAAGTTCGTTGGCTAGGAAGTCCTGAAGGACAGCTTGTTAGTTCAATGGTTTTAGGCAGCAAAGCAGTTGATTTACCCTATGACATCCGGGACTTATTTGTTCGAGTTGGATTAGCTCATGCTTTGGCTGCTTCAGGGTTTCAAACTGCCTTGATTCTTGGTTTGGTAATGGCTTTAAGCAAAGGTTTACCTCTAGGATGGCAATTTGGCTGTGGTGCAACTGCATTGATAGGATTCGTTGGTTTAACTGGCTTGCAGCCTTCGGTACTTCGAGCCGTAATTATGGGATTTGGGGCATTAATTGGTGTAGCTACCACCCGAAAAATCAAGCCTCTAGGATCATTATTAGTAGCCGCAACCCTCTTGCTGTTATGGAATCCTTTATGGATTTGGGATTTAGGTTTTGAATTAAGCTTCCTAGCGACATTAGGATTAGTTGTCACTGTACCCGCAGTAACTACAAAGTTGAATTGGATACCAAAAACGATCGCAACTTTGATTGCTGTTCCCCTGTCAGCAGCTTTGTGGACCTTACCCCTACAACTTTACATTTTTGGGGTAATTCCGCCTTATAGCTTGGTCATAAATATTCTGACGATACCTTTAATCTCAATTATTAGTATCGGTGGCATTGTTAGCGCGATCGCTGCTTTGGTTTCTTCTACCGCCGGAAGTGCGATCGCTTGGCTTTTGTACTACCCTACTTATGTTTTAATTTGGCTGGTACAATTTTTTTCTCAGTTACCAGGAAATTCTCTAGCTGTGGGCAAAATAGCCCTTTGGCAACTATTAGCAATTTATGGATTGATGGGTTTACTTTGGTTTCTACCTTGGTTGCACAAACGTTGGTGGCTGGTTGGTGTAGTAGTAGTGACTTTGGTATTGGTTCCAATTTGGCATTCAGCTACAGGTTTTCAAGTTACGATACTGGCAGATAAAGTGGAACCACTAATAGTAGTTCAAGATCGGGGTAAAGTGTTGCTAGTTAATAGTGGCAGTCTCACTAGCGCCCGTTTTACGGTTTTACCTTTTTTACAACAGCAAGGAATTAACTCTATTGATTGGGCGATCGCTACAAATCCTCTAAACGATCAAGATGGTTGGATGGAGATTTTGGCACAACTGCCTGTTAAAAACTTTTATAGCATTGCAGATGATGAGAAAATTAAGCAAAAAGTGCGATCGCTTAATAGTGGGAACTACAAAGTTTTAGGTGCTAGGGAGTCAGTATTGGCAGGTTCTTCACAAATTGAGTTAATTGGCGATCGCATCCCTCTGTGGCAACTACGGATTCAAAATCAAAAATGGTTACTGGTAGGCAATACGAAGCCAAATAGCCAAGCAGTTCAAGCTGCAAGTAAAAATGTAACTTCTATTCAAGTTCTAGTATTTGCAAAAGCACTTGATGCAGAGTTGATTGAAACAATAAAGCCAGAATTTGCGATTGCTTATTCTCAAAACACTGCCTCAAACACGGCTGGCTTACAAAAAATCAAGACAAAGATATTTTTAACCTCACGAGATGGCGCTATTCAATGGACACCTGGTAATAAATTTGAGTCAACTACAGAAACGGTTGAAAACAACGCATCTCTGCTATAAAAATGCTATACTCAATAGCTATGACATTTTTTGTCTATTGGAGAGGTGGCAGAGTGGTTGAATGCGACTGACTCGAAATCAGTTTTGGGGTCAAACCCAACGGAGGTTCGAATCCTCTCCTCTCCGTTGAAAACTAAGCAAAAAACAAGATCGTCAATCCTGTTAGCGCTCGACTGTTGATAAGTTACTTTCTACTATCTGTACGGGCATACTATCATCAACAGCCTCTTTGCGGGAAAGAGCTAAGTAACCAGATTGGGCTAAATTAAATGCGGCTTGTTTCCATTCAATACCAATGTTATTAAACCCTGCGTCAGTGGTTCTTCTCAGGTAATAACCTTCTGTTGCGTCTTTAGATAACACATGACTTTTATCATGCGTCCATTTCATCCCGCCGCAATTACTCGGTGACAAAATCATGGTACGTCCATCAGCCATTTTATAGAAAGTGTCATTTCGCAACTTAGCTACGGCTACTTTGATATCCATACGAGGAGAAGATTTGTCGAAACCTGATACTGTCATTATGTGTATTTAACTCTCTGATTTTAGTATTGTGCCAAAAGTTTTAATTTTAACGACTTGACAAGCCAATAATACCTTCAGCATACCTTGGTTAAATTTTTAACGCTTTGTTTACATACCAGAAAGTTAATCAAAGGTGTTTGAGTTATGAACTAAACTGCTGGCTGTAATAGTGAGCATACTGGCGAGAGAGTGATAGTAACTCCTCATGAGTGCCAGATTCTACAACTACTCCTTTTTCGACTACTAAAATGCGATCGCATCTTCTTACTGTAGTTAAACGGTGAGCAATAATAAACACAGTGCGATTATACATAATTCGTTCTAATGCTTCTTGTACTAAAGCTTCGGACTCAGAATCTAGGGCTGATGTCGCCTCATCTAAAATGAGGATGCGGGGATTGAGTAATACAGCACGAGCGATCGCAATTCTTTGTCTTTGTCCACCTGATAAGTTTACGCCTCTTTCTCCCACCCAAGTATAATAACCATCAGGTAATTGACTAATAAATTGATGAGCATTGGCTACTTGGGCGGCAGCTTGCACTGCGTCTAAATCAAAGTCTGTTTGTCCAAAAGCGATATTTTGGGCAATTGTTCCAGAAAATAGTACAGTTTCTTGAGGAACAATGCCAATTTGTTGCCGCAAACTGCTAATTGTTACATCTTGAATATTGATGCCGTCAATTAAAATATCCCCAGCTAAAGGGTTATAGAAGCGAGGCAATAAATTAACTAAAGTTGTTTTCCCTGCTCCCGAAGCGCCTACTAAGGCAATTGTTTCTCCAGGCAATGCCAGTAAGCTCAAGTTGTTTAATACAGGTTGGTCGCTCTTGTAAGCAAAGCTAACGCGGCGGTATTCTACTTTACCTGTAACTTCGGGCAGCGCGATCGCATTTGGCTTTTCGACTACCGTAGGTGCGATCGCCAAAATCTCAAAAACTCTGTCAACGGATGCCTCCCCTTGCTTGAACTCGTTGTAGTTGCTAGTAACATGACTAATGGGATCGAGTAAGGTTACTCCCGCCGTTAAGAAACTAAAAAACTCAGCTACATTTAAGTTGCCTAGGGAAATTTGCCAGCCACCGATACATAACAGTAAAAGTATACTTAGAGCTTCTAAAAACCCGATAATTGGGATTTGAATAGCCTTCAAGCGCTCCGCCGAATACTTTGCTTGACGGCTGGCTTCAGCTTCATGAGTAAATCTAGCGATTTCATATTTTTCTGCGGCAAAAGCTTGGACTAGACGGATTCCACTAAAAACTTCTGTAAGGATTGCTGATAAATTAGAGACGCGATTTTGACTTTTACGAGAAAACTTGCGTAGTCTTTCGCCAAACCAACCAATCAAAACCCCCATCAGTGGTGCAACGATTAACGTAGCTAGGGTTAATTGCCAATTGAGATAAATCATGTAGATAGGAATTGCTACCAGTTGGAAGACGCAAGGCACAAAATCATGAAATAGCTTATTGACTACTTCCCCAACTCTGTCTACATCTTCGGTGAGGCGATAGGATAAGTCTCCAGCTTGGGTAGTTTCAAAGTAGCTAAGATTTAACTTGTGCATATGGGTGTAAACTTGCGTGCGCAAATTTAAAGCAACTTTTAAAGCCGCTTGAGCCATGAATATATCTTGCCCAGACTGAGAAATTCCCCTGACCAAAAATATCCCTAGAGCGATCGCCGATATTTGAGCGATCACAATTACATTACCTTCTGCAAACGGTGCAGGTAACTTCCCCGCTAAATAAATCAGGAGTAAAGTAGAAATTACATAGCCGAGGATGCAAATAAATCCTTTGGCAATAGTTTTCCACTGCTTTTGAATATAAGGTTGTAACTGCCAGTAATTAGAGCGATTTTTCAAGCTGAATATTTATAAAGTGTTAATGCCTCAAATTTGAAGCTATCAGTTTTGGACTAAATATACAAAACTAACTTTTGGGAATTCCTTGTAATTAAGGAAAACTCAAGTAGAACGGCGCATAATTCTTCTTACTACCCAAATAGCAAAGGCGGCAAGGATGATAGCTAAAACAACCTTAGAAACAGGACCAAGATACTTATCTACAAGTTCGTAATTATCTCCCAACACGTAGCCTGCATAAGTTAGCAGCCCTACCCACAATGTTGTACCAATAGTTGAATAAGCTAAAAACGGCAGCAGAGGCATATTACTAATACCTGCTGGTAAGGAAATTAAAGTGCGGACTCCGGGTACGAGACGGCATAAAAATACAGCTTTACTGCCATGTTTATCAAACCAACCTGTAGCTTTGGTGATGTCCTTACTTGAAACCGTCAACCACTTACCATAGCGATCGGCTAAACTTTTTAAGCGCACTTCGCCAAGTACCTTACCTGCATAATACCAAGGTAGCGCACCGATTACTGTCCCAAAAACCCCTGCAAATACTACTGGCGCAAACTGTAATTTCCCTTGAGCTACAGTAAACCCCGCTAGAGGCATAATTAACTCTGAAGGGATAGGAGGAAACAGGTTTTCTAAAAACATTAATAAGCCAATACCCCAATAGCCAAGGGAATTCATAGTTTCAGTAATCCATTCAACCATTAATTTATTTCCTGTTGCTAACTAACGTATAAACGAAAGGAGACATAGCTAACTAACTATGCCTCCTTTTACTAACCAACTTATATCGTCTTAAGTTCCCGCAGTCCAAGAATTGATGTACTCAGTTTGCTCTGAAGTGAGAGTGTCAATATTGATGCCCATTGCTTGCAACTTCAATTTAGCAATGTTTGCATCTACGTCTACAGGGATAGAGTGCAAACCGGGTTCTAGTTTGCCTTTGTTTTTGACCAAATATTCGCAAGCCAAAGCTTGGTTAGCAAAACTCATATCCATTACTGCACTTGGATGTCCTTCGGCGGCGGCTAAGTTGATTAGTCTACCTTCACCTAGAACCACAACAGATTTGCCATTAGGCATTTGATACTGTTGGGTAAAGTTGCGTACTTCCTTGACTTCTTGAGCTTTTGCACCCAAAGATTTGAGGTCAATTTCAATATCAAAGTGACCAGAATTACAAACGATCGCACCATCTTTCATAACTTCAAAATGCTCGGCGCGAATTACGTGCTTGTTGCCTGTAACAGTAATAAAAATATCCCCTTGAGTAGCAGCTTCTGCCATTGGTAGCACTCTAAAGCCATCCATAACTGCTTCAATTGCCCGGATTGGATCGATTTCGGTAACAATTATATTACCCCCAAGTCCCCGCGCCCGCAGTGCTGTACCTTTACCGCACCAGCCATAACCAGCGACTACGATTGTTTTACCTGCTAGTAAAATATTTGTGGCGCGGATAATTCCGTCTAGAGTTGATTGTCCTGTACCGTAACGATTATCAAAAAAGTGCTTGGTATCGGCATCATTAACATTCATTGCTGGGAATGTCAATACGCCGTCTTTGAACATGGCTTTTAAACGAACAATTCCGGTGGTAGTTTCTTCGGTTGTACCGATTAAGTCTGCAACTTGGTCTTGGCGCTCTTGAATTAAGGTAGCAACTACATCGCTACCATCATCAATAATGATGTTGGGGCGGTGATCTAGAGCAATTTGGACGTGGCGGTGATAAGTGTCATTGTCTTCGCCCTTGATTGCAAAAACAGGAATTTCGTGGTCAGCAACTAAACTAGCAGCTACGTCATCTTGAGTAGAAAGAGGATTACTAGCAATTAATATCGCGTCTGCACCACCAGCTTTGAGAGCGATCGCTAAATGAGCGGTTTCGGTAGTGACGTGACAGCAGGCAATTAGACGAATACCAGCAAAAGGCTTTTCTTGAGCAAAGCGATCGCGTATTTGCTTGAGGACGGGCATTTCTCGACCCGCCCATTCAATTCTTTGTCTGCCAGAAGGAGCTAAATTAATATCTTTGATTTCATGCTTTACGCGAGCAGTAGTTGCGGTCATTAAAAATATTCCTTAAATACTTACACTAAGTAGTCTCACTCAGCTTAACCGCATTTTTATTAATTGTGAACATCTACCCTTAATTTAAGAAGTAGTTATTAGGAGTAGAAAATGCGGTCTAAATTTTGGGCGATCGCGCTGTCAACTATGCTAACTGTTGTAGTAGTTTGCCCAGCAACTGCCCAGTTTCCTTTACCCAATTTACCTTTGCCAACTTCTTCCCCACAGTTAAGGTCAGATAGCGAAGTGGTAACTACTTGGATTTCCTTAGATGGTCGCCGTCTATTTCAGATAGCCGGAACTAGAAGTAATTTAGCCAATCGCGTTGATGAAATTCAACAACGCTTGCAAAGTATTAGCCAAAATTACTTTCAAAGCAATTCTACAAAACTCCAGGTACAATTTGAGGAAGAAAATAATTTACCCGAAATCTATGTCAACGGTGAATATTTATTTACCATTACTGGCCCAGATGCCAAACTGCAAGCGGAAGAACCATTTAATCTAGCTAAAGAACTGATATTATCTTTAGAGCAAGACTTAAGACGAGCCAAACAAGAACGCCAGCCGCCGTTTTTAGCCCGTTCTGGAGCGATCGCTACTGGAGTGTTTGTAACGATAGTTTTAACTAGCTGGGCAGCCTGTAGTTGGCAAGGGCGACTAAATCAGCGCCCAATTATTACTACACCATCAATCGATTCAGTCACAACTCAGCTTAGCAACCAGCAACAAAATAACATCCAAGAAGTTAGGCGGAGGTTATTTCAGTTAGCACAAAGCCTGATTTGGGGTAGTGGAGCGCTGTTAATTTTGGGTTTGTTTCCCTACACGCGGGTGATTCCAGCCTGGATTGTGACAGTGTTAAGAGTGCCTTTTACCCTTGGCATTGTGGCATTAGCAACTTATGTAACTGTCCGACTAAGTTATGTTTTAATTGATCGCTTTACCGGAGCGCTGGCAATTAATACTTTACTTACACCGGAAGATGCTTTGCGCTTGCGTTTACGGGTTTCGACTGTTTCTGGAGTCACCAAAAGCATAGCAACTTTAAGCGGGGTAGCGATCGGGGCGCTGATTGCTCTCACTACGGTTGGTGTAAATATCGCGCCTTTACTCGCTGGTGCGGGTTTATTGGGGGTTGCCGTTTCTTTGGCTTCTCAGAACATAATTAAAGATGCGATTAATGGTTTCTTCATTATTTTGGAAGACCAGTATGCTCTAGGTGATGTAATTAATGTAGGAAATGTTGGAGGTTTGGTGGAAAACCTTAATCTCCGCATTACTCAATTGCGAGACTCAGAAGGACGCTTGATTACTATTCCCAATAGTGAAATCAAAATTGTTGCTAATCTTTCTAGTCGTTGGTCGAGAGCCGATCTCAGTATTCCTGTTACTTACCATGCAGATATCGACCAAGCTTTAGAACTAATTAATACTATTGGCGTACAAATGGATAAAGAGCCAAAATGGCTTGAGCAAATTATTGAAACGCCGCAAGTGCTGGGAGTTGACGATTTTGGTGATCGCGGTTTAATGATTCGTGTTTGGATTAAAACCCAACCTCTCAAACAATGGGAGGTTGCTAGGGAGTATCGCCGCCGCGTTAAAGTTGCTTTCGATAAAGCTGGTATTGCCATTCCTTTGCCTCAACAAGCTATTTGGGTAAATGAAGTAGTATCAGCACCTAAATCTGTCTCTGAGCATAAAGATAAAGACACAGGATCGATTTAATCCCTAGAAAAGAAACCTTGCTAAAAATGCGATTAGAGGTGTGATCGCATTTTTAGTACGTTTGTACTATAATAAAAGAGTAGAGTCATTCAGCCAATGGCTCAATAGAGTTGTTACAGAGAATGGATTCCAGACTTTAACCTATGACTAAGCACTATATTCTCAACTTAAATCCGACAGCAAAGCATGATTGGGATCGTTGTAGTTTAAGAGATCCTATTACTGCTAAGCGTCCAGAACTTGCAAAACTAATTGCTGAAGCTATTGGAGCCGAACCTGGTAGCTACTTGGTTTCTGTCAATATCGAAGTCAAAGTATTAGAACAAGCAGGGATGCCACAAGCGGAGCAACTACCTTTGACGACAGTGCATCAACTCCAAGAATTGGTGGCATAAAGCTTAAGAGAATTAATTTCAGTAATTGCTAGGGGAAGAATATGATCGCAATAGAACTGAGTCATTACCCAGGAGCGATCGCTCAAGCGGCTCAACGGGTCAATGAACTAGATTCGGAAATTATGGCAGTACAACAATTGCTAGATCGAGTTGAAGGTCACGCCGATACTCGTTCGGCTTTTGACATGGATTTAAAAAATGACACTCAACGCAAGGCACGGAGGTTTGAAGTCTTACTCACAGATAGAGAATATCAAATCGCCACAAACACCTTGATGCGACTAACAGCCGAAAAAGCTAATGCTCTAGCTCACTTAGAATATCTACGTAACCAGTTTAGCGTAGCCAAGTTAGAAACAAGACGCGCGATCGCTCAACAACTAACAGATTTTGAATCCCGTGAATTAATAGGACTGTAACTTGCCAGCAAATTAGTAATTATTGAGCAGTGAATTATTATCACTGCTTTTTATTTGGGCAATAAGCTGACCTACCTACAATACACTTATTTTTCAGTTGTCTTTAGTATATTTTAGTACTTGTTTGTACTTTCAAAACATCTCCTAAGCTATGCATTAAGCGCCTGAATCAATCCTTCAGCAATAATATAGATACGTTAACTTTACATAGCTTTTATGTATTAAATAAGACTTATACTAGCCAAACATTAGCTCTGGAAACAGGGTATTTTTTGTAGCTGTAAATTGCAAATGCTTTATCTAGGCAAATCTTTTTCTAGATACCAGACAAAAATTAGCTATTAGATCGGATTTACTGGCAAAACCTGGAACTCAACGAATTTATTCATAAAACTTGTTTGATATTTAATTCTTACATAAACTTTGTGTGAAGTGATTGTAATTTTTATATGAAGTGTATAGGAGATAAGCATAATTATATATTTACTGTATATGTATAGAGATGTTATTGCTAAAAAAGCGTATATGAATATTTGAATTTAGTTGAAACTATGAAGATTTTTAATCCAAACTATAAAGATTTCAAGTACCTCACATAATTTCATGCACTGAGATGTAAACTAGAACAACGAGGCTAAGTAGATTCGACTAATATTTTTACTAACGCCTATCAAGGCTGTGCAATAAAAGTACATCGTTACAAGATTTACTTTGCCTAGCAAATCTAATATTTCTCTGCATTTCTGAAGGTAGGGCAATTTTAGTTCAGTGGTGCATCAATTACAAATCAATAGTTGTGTTGTATGACAAATGCTAGATACAAGTTATCTGCTTGTCATTATTTACCATTTACCAATCGTGAATGCAGCAATTTTGATGACGCAACTATGAGCCTATGACAATCATTCGTAATTGGAGCTTTTGCATGAGTAAAGCTAAATATATATTGTTCCCCACTTACAATTTTCTTTCTAATCAATTTTGTAAGTAGTTTCTTAACTTATAGACAGTTGTACTGTTCAGGCTCTAACTAAAACTGTGTTCAAGAGCAGCACTAAATAACTAATGTAAACATGGCATTCAACTTTGTAACTTGAAAAATCAAAGATGAACCCCTGCCATAAAAAAATAAAAGGAAAGTTGACATGATTATACAAGAGGCTCAAGCTAAGTTGAAGGATAAAATCAAATCTAAGGTTCAAGCTGAGTACGATTGTCAAATTATTAATAATTTAGATAAAGAAGTTGGTAATAACCAACCTAATAAACCTGCCTTAAACGTGGTTGGTTCTTCAGTCACAGCTTTGCCTTTCAAAGAACAAATAAAAACAATATTAGATTGGGGTAGAGAGCGTTCAAGCAAGGTTGTTTGTGTAGCTAACGTACATATGTTAACAGAAGCTTACTGGCATCCTGAATTATCTTTAGTCTTACAAAACGCCGATCTTGTGACTCCTGATGGAATGCCATTAGTTTGGATGATGAAACTATTGGGAGCAAGCCAGCAAGATCGAGTTGCTGGTATGGATATTTTATTAGCTTTAGGTGAGCTTGCTCCTGAGCAAAACGTGAAGATATTTTTCTTGGGTTCTGAGTCAAAAATATTGGACAAAATGCGCGTAGAGCTAGAACAAAAATTTCCTCAACTTCAGATTGCTGGCATGGAGCCATTACCTTTTCGTCCTTTAACTCCTCAAGAAGATGCGGCTATTGTCGAACAAATTAATCAAAGTGGAGCAGGGATAGTTTTAGTATCGCTAGGATGTCCTAAACAAGAACATTGGATGCACCAGCATAAAAACAAAGTTCAAGCCGTAATGATTGGCTTGGGTGGAGTTTTTCCCGTGCTGGCAGGACTTCAAAAAAGAGCGCCTATGTGGATACGACAATTAGGGCTAGAGTGGCTATATCGATTGATTCAAGAGCCGCGCCGACTTTGGAGCAGATATAAAACAACTATTCCACCTTTTGTTTGGCTAGCTTTAAAACAGCTATTAACAAAAAAGGTCGATCCAACAGATAAACACTCTTTTTCTTAAAAGTGGCTAAAAACAGTCTTCAGAAGAAATTAGCTAGCAATAGCTGTGGATGTTGTCTCTACAACGATAAGTCTTAAATAATTTGATCTATCGAGCTAAGACTAATAAAGACAATTCAGAACCATAACTTAATTTTTACTCGTATCTACCTGCATTTAATTATTGTGGGTAGATTTTTGTACTTAGTTGGTCTAGTGCCTAATCTCTGGATGGAAGGGATGCGCGTATCAGGGATAATCTGCCTGCCTACAAAGTCATAGGCATTTGAGAAACAACAGCCATCTATTTGTCTCCCTACTCGTCAAATTTTTCACCAGTTGAAAACTGTTGGTCGGAGGTCAAAGAGTTTTTGCGCGCCAGAGCGGCACGTGCTTATGCACAAGGTATACTAAGCGATCGCAGATGTTCTCCCTGCGGTCACTACCCAAAATATTATTAGTTGGGTTATCAGTTGCTGTTGCTATGTTTCCCCAACTAAGAACGGCTGTAAGTAGATCGAACTATCGTAAGAGCGTACCAAAAATAAATTCATGCAAGAGGTGTCTTGCGGAATATTGCAAATCAAAGTCTTAAGCAGACTTGTGGATTTTTTGGTAATAGTTTCTTCGCAACGGCTGTATATTTGTTGTTGCCCTGCTTGTTAGTCAGAGCATTTATTTATGTAGAATCGGTAAGATTAGCTTAGTTCCGTTTGGTATCCTTCCTCGCCCATTTAGTAGACTGCCAAACGTGAATAAATAAATCACCAGCAATTAAACATCCTAAGCCCCATTTGACTGCACTTTTTATTAGTGCAAGTCTTTTAGTTCGACGTGTTGTTGCAGCTTCCGTTTTCAATTGGTTTTTGGACTTAGTAAGTTCGCTTAGAAGACGGCTTCTCAGTTCTTGAGAGTTTTGAATAGGCGAAGCCCCTTGCGTGTTGATGCGGGCAAGAAAACCTTCCAGCTCTACGGGGGTAGCTTTATTTACTTGCTGCTCAGTTTCTTGAAGTTGAGCTAGTTGCTGATTAGTTACTGTATTCACCCTATCGTCATTTAATTTATTAATACGTAAAGTATTGCTGGCACATAAAAAAATCAATAGTAAAAAGAATATACCTACTAATAAAGAACCATGAGATAAGAGCTTTAATATTTTCAATTCCCATTTTTTGCGGAAATCTACTTTCTTATAAAAGATTAATACTAGCCCAATTAAAGGTAAAGGCACTCGCTCAACTATTGCTCCTATTGTTTGAAACTCCCAGATAGGATCCATAAAATGTGGAGGAAAAACAATACCGATAAAGTCAATTAATACAAATAACAATAGACCGTAACCAATAGAGTGAAATAATATTTCATTTGAGTGCAAGTCTTTGAGTTCTGACTGAGTCATAGGTATAAATTTCCTGTTTCAATTAAAGTATTTTTGTTGTGTTTTAAGGCTTTGGAAAACGCGGATACCACCATTGATACCAGGTAAACCAAGCAGTTTCTAAGGTCTGGGACGCTTCAGATGAAGAGCTTTTTAAAGGAGTAGACAACTGAGTCCAAAGACAGCGCTTGTCCTCAAGTTTTGCTTGTCCCAATAACCAAGGCAATAAACGATTGATTTTTACGTCATAGGTATGGCGATTTTGGTTAAACTGACTTTGGGTAACTGTACTACCGCCCCGTGGATTAATACAGCTACTTAAGTATGCTTTCTGTTGATATATAAATGTGCCATAGAATCCTATTCCTTCTTGATAATGTAATTTAGGAGACAAAGGAATAGATGTATAACTTTTTAACAAGTTTTTAACTTCACCATTGGTATTGCTTAAGTAACGCATTTCAATAGTCAATGGTACAGTTGCCTGTATGTATTGATAGCGCCTTCCAGAAAGATACTCCGGATGTTCTTGTTCAGTAGAAATAGGAACGCTTGGTAATAACTGCCATCCAGCTAAGGGGACTACTAAAGGAAAAGTAAAAGCACTAACTATATAGCGGATCGTAGCGGGATATAAAATTACTTTTGCCAATATCAATAGCGCACTACTTAAAGTTATGGCTAGAAGCGAGATACGAAGATTATTACCATAACTCATAGCTCTTGATATTCCTCTCGATGGCGAATATCTAAATTGCTTCGTCGGAGTAGGAAAAGACAGTAAAGCCCCAAAATCGCCACAGAAAGTGTTGAAAATATTAGCGAACCATCGCCTTTATGCCAGTAGTGAAGAGATTGAGGTTCAGAAGATGCTGCCAGTACAGCCATCAGTGCGACTCGAAACCCATTAACTATAAATGCTGTAAAGATAGCCAAAATAGGCACGAAGATTTTGTCTTGCTTAGTCGTAGGAAATATCACTAAAAAAAGAACTGCTAGTCCTAACATTTGCAACATCGACTCTATTCCAGAACAGCCTGGATACACCTCTACGCTTCCTGTTGCTAAATGAATAAAAACTCCTTGGCGGACAACATCGAATCCCAAATACCAGAGAATAACAGTTGTAAATTGGGCGGTAAAGGTGGATATATCAATTAATAATGCGATCGCTCCTGGAGATGGCACTAAAAAACACAGAATCAGTAGCTCTCGCCAATATTGCTTTAATCCCTTGAACCCAGAAGCAAGTAAAGCGATACCCAAAGCTGAAAGCAAGGGAGAAAAGCGCAGAAAATAGTCGTATTGGAATATGAAGGCGCTTTTAAAAAGAACCAAAGTAATCAGAAACAACGCCCACAAACTAGAAAAAAATCCGCTATTCAAGTTCAAACTATCTTGCTTTGACCACACCATAGACGACACAGCAAGCCAAAATAATACGCAAGTACCCAGCAAGCTGTCGTCGTTAGCTCTTGATATTAGAGTTAAATGAATAGCAATCAAGGTGGCTGATATACCCAAAAGCCAAAACTTAGAATTTTTTAAAGAATTGATATTAATTAATTTAGTAGCATCCATAGCGCTACGCAAAGCTCTCACATTATATTTAATTATTAACATTTTTTCCACTTATACTAGGATTTTAAAATTAAAATCCTAGATTGAACCGAACGATGATAAAAAAACTCTGGGAACTAAATTAATAGTTTCCAGAAAATCTTTATTTGTTCTTGCAGTCGGTAAGCGTAAGCATCATAAGTCTAACCAGCTTGAATTAATCAAACTGCTACTTTAGGCTTTAACTTTGTCTTTGCTACGTTTTTTGGTAGCTTCTTTTTTAAATAAAGCTCCAAATCCTAATGCCAAGCCTGAGCCAATGATCGTTACTGGTTCAGGAACACCCGCCGCCTCATAGCTACCATAATCTGATTGAAATTTTATTGGATACGAGCCTATAGTAACGCCTGAAGCAAAGCTACCTGTTGTGTTAGCAATTCTCAAAGTAAAAGTGTCAGATTGACCGTTTTGTAAACCTTGGTTGATATTTCCTACATTACAGTTGTTAGCTGCAAAAGTACAAATATCAATGCCTTTGAATCCGCCAGGAAAAATTTTATTACTTGCAAGAACCGTTGCGCTGTCAAAAGTAGTTCCTGAATTTATTACGCTTACGCTATCAACGCTTTGCTCTATACCCAAACCAAGACTGAGTATTGACGACTTGAATGGCGCTTGTGTCGTATTTGAGATGTTAAACGACAAATCTATAAAATTTGCCTGTAAATCTAATACTGTAACAATCGCTCTAGCTGAGAGATCTTGAGGAGCTGTACTGGAACTAGCTGGAACTAGCCATGTTATGGGATCTAGGGTTCTTCCTATATCGTATAAAGGATCTAAAGTAATAGCATTAGTGGAGGTAACGCCGTAAGCGTTAGCTGGCAAAAATTGGGAAGAACCAAGCACAAAACTAGCAGCAAGCAATGAAGTTATACAAACACTTTTTACATTCATTATATTTCCCTAATATTTCCTACCTAAAACAACACTCCTATAGCTTTATAGCTATAAAGTATCAAGTCTATAGTTTCAAAAGTAACATAAGACTACTGAGGGATTCAAGTCCGTAAGTTAAAGATTCAATGAAGCTTCAGCGAACATACTTAAAGCCTGTGAAAAACTTATAACTGAAGCAGTTTAGTATTAAGCAGCTACTACAATACAAACTATTGAATAATATAATTTAGCTGACTAATTATAAGCCCAATAAAAAATATCAATAGAAATTATTTCAGCTTTATTAATCAGAAATAATTCTGTTCACTTGCCCTAAGTACCAACTAACTAAGATCTGAATATTGTCCAGAAAAATAAATTTTTATTCATGAAAAAACGAAAATAGCTTTGCCAATCAATATCTATTATGTAAACAATTTCGTATTTTGAAGTGTAAATATATCATCATTAATTTTTTATCGTACAACTAATGTATCAGAATAATTTCTTACCCCATTTGCAATTACGCCTAAAATTGGTATATTAGAAATTTTCGAGCCTTCCAATGCAGTTTCTAACTTGGAGCAATTTGTTTTACCAAGTCTTACAACTAATAAACTTGCATCCGTGTAAGCAGCAAGTAAGTTGCTATCAGCTACGCCCAATAGAGGTGACGTATCGTAGATGACTAAGTCAAATTTGGCTGAAAATTGTTTTACTAGCTCCTGCATTCGGGGAGAAGATAGTAGATTTGTAGGATTGGGCGGTACTTGTCCGGCAGTCAAAATAAAAAAACTATTTTCTGAATATAATTCCTCTATCTGTATCAATTCTGCATCGATTATCCTATCATGCTGAACTTCTTGGCAGGAAATACTACTTGAATTTTGAAGCGCAGAATCAAATTCAACATCTTCAACAATAATATTACTTAGTCCCCTAGTATTTGATAGACCCAGCATGGCATGAATTTTTGGGTTACGCAGATCTGCATCTACTAATAGGACTTTTTGACCCATTGCTGCTGCCGTTTGGGCTAAATGTAGAGCAATTGTCGATCTACCATCCTCTGAAGTCGCTGAGATAATTGCGATGGAATGCACTGGATTCTCAAAACGAAGAAACCGAATATTTGTGTAAAGAGAGCGTAAGGATTCCCAAAATTGAGAAACAGTATTGGTTTGAAATAAGCTATGACTTGAACCAAACCTAATCATCAGACTTAACCTTTGAACTAAACCAGCTATTCCTCCCATCTCTGGTAGAGTTTCTGGAGCTTGCATAAAAGGAATTTCACCTAATACTACGAGTTTAGTTTTATCTTTAATTTCTTTAGTGCTGTATAAGACGTTGGTTAATTTATCTATTAATAACGCAACTCCAGTTCCTAGAAACAAACCTAAACCCATGCCTAAAATTAGATTAATTTTCAGATTATCTACAGAAGGCTGAGGCATAGTAGGAGGCGTGAGTAACTGCCAAGGGACTTGTTTTTGAGCGGCATCTATCCTTAATGTTTCTCTTTTACTCAAAAATTGATTGAGATTATCTACAGCAATCTTTAATTTTCGTTCTAGATCGTCATTTTGGCGTGCTAGAAGCGGAAACTGCTTAACTTGCTGTCTCAAACTGGTTTCCGCCTGAGCCAAAGCTTTATCTTGTGCTTCTAATGTTTGTATTTGTTGAGCGGCTTCAAAAAATTGCTGGGTTTGCTTATCTCGTAATCCATTGGGAGATGTCAAACCCTGGGTATTATTTGTACTACTAGCAACTTTTTTGTCTAAAACATTGCCTGCCTCTTTCTCTACTAACACCAGCAAATTTTGGCGCTGTCGGCGTAGAGCCACAATAGTAGGACTATTTTCAAGATATCGAGCTGATTCTATGGCAATTTGTGTTTCTACTTCTTGGAGCTTATTTAGTAGTGCTTGGTAACGAGGAGCTTCACTTAAAGCCAGCGCGGCTTTAGCTTCATTTGGTTGTAGATTTAACTGACTTTTCAGTGTATCGTACAGAGCGCGAATACTGGTTAACTGCGTCCGATTCGCTACTCTTTGTTGCACCATTTGGTCAAGCCGAGCAGATAATTGTTGTCCTTGCCCTTGAGGATCGATCAAGTCGTACTGTTGGCGAAATAATTGAAGTCGAGTTTGCAATACCTCAACTCGTTGTTGTAGCTGTGGCAGTTGATCCTCAACAAATTCAATTCCTTGACGAATATCCGAGCGCCTTTGCTCTAAAGAGTATCTCAAGTAGGCTTGAGCAACCAAGTCTAAGACAAATCTAAGCTTTTCTGGGTCTGGATCTTCGTAACTAACTTCTAAAATATTGGTTTCAGGAACAGGGTTGAGTTTAAGTTCGCGCAAACTACTATCTGGATAGCGAGCTTCAATCTGTTGCACAAGCGGCAACATTAGCTGGGGACTTTGCAAAATTCTTAACTCTGTTTTATCTACCCCATCTGGCGCATTTAGGTCTTCTTGACTGTTTAAGGATTCAGGCAAAGAGGAAACTAACTTGTTTTCCACTGTCACAGGCTCAGTCAAAAGTTCAAATTTAGCTTTGTAAGTGGGTTGATTTGTTAAAGCAGCGATCGCTGATGCTGCTGTGACTACTGTGGTGATACTGGCAATTACCAGCAGCCTTCTCCGTATTGCTGCTAATAGATTGCCCAAATCTAAGCCACCTTCATCCTCGTCCTCTGGCTGTGTATAAACGACAGACAAAGGCTGTGGCTGCTTGTCATACTTTCTAGATGACAAATACTGAGGTTTTTTTTTGGTTGCCATCTTTGTTGTTCCTATGTAATGATGACCCGTTCTGCACAAGAAATCTTAAGCTCTAATACCTTTGTATTTTGAGCATTTACGCAACATTTCACAAAAATTAATTATTTTGGTATTACTGCTGATTAGTTGGTACAGATCGAGGCGACTTTGCGCTTTGAATTGTACCCAATAGCCAATTATACTTTTTTTACCAGTACGATTTAAGCTCAACTTACCGACAGAAGAACGGAACTGGCTATTGTATATAAATAGTTTAATTTATGCCAACAAAATATTTACCTAAGTATTTATAAATATTAGTCAAATTGTAAAAATTAAGTAAAGTTACACTTAAACATCGAGTTTGGCTTAAGTAGCGCTTAGAATGTGATCGCACAACCACAGCATCTACAAAATATTAGCACTGCTTTAAAATCAATCAGCTAGTTCTGGTAAAAGCTTAGTAATAAAGCGTTCACTTTGAACAAAAGCAGAAAAATACAAATTTCCGGTTGTCAAAGTTAAGGGAGAAAGTTCGTTTTAAACCTTGCAATCATTTAGAGTTGGCAAATATAAGTGGATAAAAAGCCCAGATTAATAGGGATAGATTTGTTGCGGGGTATTGCTACTTACGCAGTTATTATTCTGCATTCAGATGAAGGAATTGTAGTTAAGCCTTTAGGTTGGACGGCTATTGCACAGTTTTCGAGTTTTGCCGTGCCATTCTTTTTAGCTACATCTTTTTATCTGGCAATCGATCGGCTGTATATTAGCGATCGCCCACACAACTTAAAGTTGAGATTGACAAGATTACTGATTCCTTATGGGTTTTGGAGCGCAGTTTATTTATTACAAAAAATAATTAAATATGCCATCAAAAATGATTTTGATAAGTTACTAGATTTGTTTCAAGATCCTGTGGCGCTGATCTTTTTCGGCGGAGCAGCATTTCATCTCTATTTTCTACCACTTTTATTAACAGGTACAATCGCAAACCAGTGGATAGGGCATTTAATTAAAAAGAAAATAAACATTAAGTATATATTTTTACTATGTATTATTAGTCTAATTGTATACGAAACACTACTGATATCTGGAAATTCATTTAGGTTAGATTTGTATAGCGCTTTTCAAGCGTTATTAAATCCACCAAAAACTTTAGAGGATAATCCGTTGTTGAGGTTATTATTGGTAGAGATGTCTTGGGTAATTAGGTGTACGCCATACATTTTTACGGCAATGATCTTGACTCAACCAACTATAAAAGCAGTCTGGCTAAGATTTGTTAGTAGAAATTTTATGGTTTGCACTGCTGCAATGTTGCTCCTAAATATGTATGGTAGTTTTCTACCAGAATCAATTTATGAAGTCAGTAGAGGTTACGTACCTTTGCTTGTCGCTATCTGTTTGTCAGCTAATCTTCCGAAAAGTCCTATAAGTCCTATAATTGCTAACTTAGGTTCTTGTTCTTTCGGAATCTATCTTATTCACCTTTTAGTAGTAGAAACCTTGCAAAGCCTTACCAAAAAAATATATGCTGACGACCAGATATCTGTTTTCACTATATTAATATTCGCCGAGCTTAGTTTTTTTATTAGCTGGATACTCGTTTATTACCTTAGCAAACGAAAAGCAATTGCTAAATTAATGTTTGGTATTTAAGCTAAACATTAATTGCTAAAACTAAAAGTAAATAAAGCCTATTTTTTATAAACCTAATACAAACATCAAAGCTAAACCAAAGTAATTGTCACAATTATGAGTGATAAGACTAAATATGTCTATTCAATAAAGTTATTACTTAAATTAAGGAACATTTGATATGAAAGTAGCAATTTGGGGTTCTTATAACTACGGAAACTACGGTGATGACTTAATGGCAATTCAGTTTGCGAAGGAATTGGAAAAGCTCGGTACAGAACCATTAGTATATCGACTAGATAAACAATTAGCGCAACAATACTCAGTCAATACCGTAGACACATTGGCAGAACTTTTTGATAACTCCAAATTCTGCATTATAGGTGGCGGTGGAATACTGGGGGGAGGCACTACTGTTCTTGAAAAAGACTTTAGCGAACTAAATGCGATCGCAATTCAGCATCAGTGTCCAGTATTTTCTATTTCTATTGGCGGTGATGGTGGCGGAATAGACACCGTTCTTTCCGCCCCCCGTCAGGAATTTTGGCAAGGAGGGGCTTGTAAATCGGCTACAGTCAGACTAGAGGAAGACGTAGAGTTGGTGAAAAAGTTAGGCAAGGAAGCAGTTTATTATCCCGATGTTCTGTGGACAGTAGGGGATTTTTGGCAAATTCCACCAGTAGCTAAATCAAGCGATCGCCTCCAAGTAGGCATAAATATCCCTAATTCCCTAAGTGGTCGTTTGCTTGCCTATCAGCTTAACGCGATCGCCAAAGTGAGAAAAGATATAGTTTTTCACTTTATCCGCACCTACTTGCCAAATTCCCCAATCAATCATGAGTTGCTGCCTAAGCTCGACTCACCTTATATTCAGCATCACGTCTACACTGACCCAGATTCGACGTTGAAATTTATTGCCTCACTCGATCTAATAATTTCCTACAAGCTGCACGTAGGACTAACAGCATTGGCTTTAAATGTCCCGTTTTATAGTGTGGGCGGTCAAGGTAAAACTCGCGCTCTATTAAAAAGTATTAATGCTGATTTTGCTATTTTGCCTGCTAGTGTCAAAAATATTAAATTAGCGACATTTTTGGCAAAAGCTGATAACATTCGCAATGCCAGAGCCAAGTTTGACTTTGCCACTATAGAACAACACAAAAAATCAAGCTGGGGTCATATCGATCGGCTAAAAGAGCTTGTTAACCATCACAACAAAACATAGTTAAGATGAATACGCTAATTATTAGCACTTCAGATATTGATGGTGGAGCCGCCCGTGCTGCCTATAGATTGCACCAAAGCTTGCAAGCTGATGGTACAAACTCCCAGATGTTGGTACGTGCAAAGTTTGGTGTTGGCAAAGCAGTAACCGCCTACAAGCCTACTCTTGCTAAGCTAGGACCTAGTTTAGACCAGTTACCTTTGCAATTATACCGAAATCGGAAGCGGGGTATGTATTCTCTGCAATGGTTCCCCGACGCAATAGCGGCTAAAGTAGCTAAAATCGCTCCAGATATTATTAATCTGCATTGGTTTTGCAATGGCTACTTGCAAATTGAAACGATCGCCAAGTTCAACAAGCCTTTAGTTTGGACTTTACACGATATGTGGGCATTTACTGGCGGATGTCATTACAGCGAAGATTGCGATCGCTATACTAATTCGTGCGGTGCTTGTCCTCAGCTTAATAGCGATCGCAATTGGGACTTGTCGCGGTGGGTATGGCAGCGCAAACTTAAAGCTTGGCAAAACTTAAACTTAACTATTGTTAGCCCTAGCACCTGGTTAGCCGAACGAGCCAAATCTAGCGCCTTATTTAAAGATTTAAGAGTAGAAGTGATTCCTCACGGTCTTGATACAGAAAATTATCAACCCATAGAGCGACAGGTCGCCCGAAAATTACTCAACTTACCTCAAGACAAACAACTAATTTTGTTTGGCGCATCCTCTGGGGCGATGAATGACTTAAGAAAAGGTTTTCACTTGCTTTACCCAGCTTTGCAAAATTTAAGTAAATCTGGATGGCAAGAGCGAGTAGAGCTAGTTATTTTTGGTGCATCTCCACCAGAAAATCCCATCGATTTAGGTTTTAAAATCCGCTACCTGGGTCGATTGCACGACGATATTACCTTAGCACTGGCTTATTCGGCAGCGGATGTAACTCTCGTACCTTCTATACAAGAAGCTTACGGACAAACTGCCTCGGAATCTATAGCTTGCGGTACGCCTGTCGTCGCCTTCAATGCCACTGGCTTAAAAGATATTGTTACTCATCAGCAAGATGGCTACCTAGCCAAACCCTTTGACATTGACGATCTAGAGCGCGGTATTGCTTGGGTACTAGAAGATCGCGATCGCCACCAAAAATTGAGCGATCGCGCTCGTGCTAAGGGCGAACAAGAATTTGCGCTGCAACTACAAGCACATCGCTATTTATCCTTATTTACAGAGCTTGTGGAAGCATGGCAACGCAAAGGCAAATAAATTAATCTCATTGCAAGTTTTAAACGTAACAAGATTTTTTACAAATGACGGAAATATCCAAGTACAATTATCTGTCTACTTAGCTAATAAAATAATGTCTAGTAACAATATAAATTCATCTATTAATCCTGGCGGCGGCAAGCAAAAATTACTGCTCTTTGACCTTTCTATCTACGGTCATCACCCCAGCTATATCCAGCATTTTATAGAACACTGGAGCCAACAAAAATCATCAGATAGCTTAGATATTGTTGTATCGCCTAAGTTTCTTCAAGCCCATGCTGATGTAGTAGAAAAGGCAAAAAAGTATAGTTTAGCTATTAATTTTGTAGCAATTAGTACCGCCGAGGAAGCTAATCTTAAAGCTAGAAACTCCAGCATTAATCGCAATATTAGAGCCTTTCAAGAGTGGGACTTACTTTGTAAGTATGCAGCTTCACTGCAAGCTACTAAGTGTCTAATTATGTACTTTGATACTTGCTTGCTACCATTAGCTTTAGGCAAGAAATCACCTTGCTCTTTTTCTGGCATTTACTTTAGACCAACATTTCATTATCCTGAATTTAGTAATTATTTACCCTCGCGTAATCATCGCTTCCAACAATGGCGAGAAAAATTTATTCTCAAGCGTGTCTTACGCCGTTCTTCTCTGCAAACTTTGTTTTGTCTCGATTCTTTTGCCATCAAGCATATTAATAGTTTGTACCGCGAATCTAAAGTAGTACATTTACCAGATCCGGTAGTTTTGCCTCCTAGTAATTTGCCCCAAACCAACCTCAAACAGAACTTGCAAATTGATAATGGCAGACAAGTATTTCTGTTATTTGGGGCTTTGAATGGGCGCAAAGGCATCTATCAGTTACTAGATGCTATTGTGTTGTTGCCAACGGAGATTTGTCAAAAGTTATGCTTGTTATTTGTAGGAGAAGCAAATCCTACAGACAAAGCTTTAATTGAGGCTAAAATAAAAATTGCTCGTGAAGCAAAACCTATTCAAATTATTAGTCAATACGAGTTTGTGTCCGATCTAGAAGTGCAAGCATACTTTCAACTAACAGATGTGGTGCTTGCTCCCTATCAGCATCATGTAGGAATGAGTGGAATTTTATTACTAGCGGCGGCAGCACAAAAGCCAGTTTTAACCTCAAACTACGGTTTGATGGGCGAACTTGTCGGACAGCACAGTCTTGGGGTAGCCGTTGATTCAACGATACCAGAGCAAATTGCTCAAGGATTAACTCGTTGTTTGGTAGAATCTACAGATTTAGGCGATCGCACAAAAATGCTGGCATTTGCCATTCAAAATTCCCCAGAAAAATTTGCTCAAACACTAATTGAGCGTATGTAGAGTAAGATTTTTTATAAAAAAGCTTTATAGGTCTAAAAATGTTTCAAGGTAATAATGCCAACCTTAAGATTGCCTGGTTGCTGCCATCAGCATTTTTTTATTGGCAACCTGCCATCAGCGAACTAGCCCGAATGTTTCCGCAAACAACAGTATTTACTGGGTACTGGCAAGGCTTTGCTCCAGGGTTTGAAGACTCTTTTGCTATCGAAGTTTTAGAGCGAAAAGTTATTCCTCTAACTAAAAAAGAAACCAGCTACGGTGATAACTTCACCTACTTATCATTAAACATTGTTAATAAATTATTGCAGTTAAAGCCAGATGTAATTTTTACAAGTTCCTTTGGAATTTGGACTTTACTTGCATTGCTATTTAAACCAATAGGCAAGTGGCGAGTTGTTCTGGCGTATGAAGGTAGTTCGCCTGGTGTAGATTATCGGGGTTCTGCACCGCGCTTGTTGATGCGTAGGGCAATGGTAAAAGCTGCGGATGCCTTAATTACTAACAGTCAAGCTGGAAAAGATTATTTGATAAATATTCTTAATGCCCAAGCAAGTAGAGTATTTCATCAACCTTACGAAGTCCCAGCCATAAAAGCTTTGTTAGGACAATCAAATGTTCCAAGCGATCACCAGTTTCAAAAGCCAGTTTTTTTGTTTGTTGGTGGTTTAATACCCAGAAAAGGTCTGCATTTGCTACTAGAAGCTTGCGCTATTTTGCAACAACAAGGGTGTAACAACTACACATTATTAGTAGTTGGTGATGGAGGGCAACGGCAAGAACTTGAAACTTTTGCTAGCCAGCATCAACTAACAAACAATATCCAGTGGATAGGCAGAGTAGACTACGGGCAATTGGGCAATTACTTTAATGCGGCAGATATTTTTGTTTTACCTACGTTAGAAGATACTTGGGGTGTCGTCGTGCTAGAAGCGATGATTTTAGGCAAGCCTGTTTTATGTTCCAAATGGGCAGGAGCTTCAGAAATGATTACTGAAGGTGAAAATGGTTGCGTATTCGATCCCCACAAACCAGAAGAACTAGCAAAAATTATGCGTTACTTTATCGAGCAACCAGAATTAAGTATGCTCATGGGCAATAAGGCGCAGCAATTAATGGCGCAATATACACCAGAATTAGCAGCCCAATTTCTAGCTAAAACTACAGCTTTTGTTATGGAAAATTAATTATGAAATCAACAAAAGTCTTAATCTCTGCCTATGCTTGTAGACCAGATCAAGGTTCCGAGCCTGGTGTAGGTTGGAATGTTATGAGAGAGATAGTCAAACAATGTCAAGTATGGACGATCACGCGATCGGATAATCGCCCTACTATTGAGGCAGAATTGGCTAAAAATCCAATTCCTGGGCTGCAAGTGGTTTACTACGACTTGCCAGCTTGGGCTAGATGGTGGTATCGCGGGCAACAAGGAGTCCAACTTCATTATTATCTTTGGCAGATTGGAGCCTACTATATGGCTCGAAGCTTACATCGCGAAGTTGACTTTGATATCGTGCATCACGTGACCTATGTAAAGTATTGGTCGCCTAGTTTTTTGTCCCTGTTACCAGTACCCTTTATTTGGGGACCCGTTGGCGGCGGAGAGTCTGCACCAAAAGCTTTCTGGCAAGATTTTAGTTTGCGCGGCAAAGCTTATGAAGCCTTGCGAGACGGGGCGCGTTGGATAGGTGAAAAAGATCCATTTGTCCGCCTTACTGCCCAACGTAGTGCTGCTATCCAGTCAACAACAGACGATACAGCCAAGCGGATCTACAAAATGGGCATTACAAATAACGTGCAACTGTCTTCCGAAACAGCTTTAGATAATGCAGAAATAGCGCAGTTAGCACAGCGATCGCTACCAGATAGCAATCTAATCCGGTTTATCAGTATGGGTAGGCTATTGCACTGGAAGGGCTTTCATTTGGGGTTACGTGCCTTTGCTCAAGCGGATTTGCCGGAAGATGCGGAGTATTGGGTTTTGGGAGATGGTCCAGAGCGATCGCGACTAGAAGCTTTAGTTGCAGACTTGGGAATCGAGCGCCAAGTTAAGTTTTGGAACCGACTGCCACGGGAGGAAACTTTGCAAAAATTGGGAGAATCTGTTGCCCTAGTACACCCTAGTTTGCACGACTCCGGCGGCTGGGTGTGCTTAGAAGCGATGGCAATGGGTCGCCCCGTTCTTTGCTTAGATTTGGGCGGTCCTGCCTTTCAGATCACGTCGGAAACTGGCTACAAAATTGCTGCCCATACACCAGAGCAGACCGTGCGCGACCTAGCAGTGGCAATGACTTTACTGGCAAAAGATCCTCAGGTGCGGGTACAGATGGGGCAAGCAGGTCAAAAGCGGGTACGCGAAAATTATAGCTGGCAAATTAAAGGTCAGAATTTTGTGCAGCTTTACGAAAAAGTTTTACAAGCCAAATAAAAATTTTATCAACTGTTAATCGCTACTTAATTTTTTAGGAAAACGATATGCCTCAACCTATTGTGTTTTTTAGCGGTCTATTGCTACCTGCCTCCGAAACCTTTATTCGCGCTCAAGGGGAAGGATTGCAGCAATTTACTCCTTATTATGTTGGTTCGCGTTTGGTGCAAGGTTTGCCTTTACCCCCAGAACGCACTCTCGTTGTCAACCAAGGTGGGCTTTTGGGGGCGGTGCGAGAAGGAGCGTTCAAACTATTGGGTACGGCGCCTAAGTTATACCAGCAAGTGCAGCAATTGAAACCAGCTTTAATCCACGCTCATTTTGGGGTATGCGGGACTTTAGCTCTGCCTTTGGCAAGAAAGTTAAATATACCGATGATTGTTACCTTCTATGGTCTAGATGCCACTATGAAGGATGAATATGCCCGCCACGACTCTCTCACTACTAGAGTTTACCTCCGCCGCCGCGAAGCTCTTAAGCGCGAAACCAAATTGTTTATTGGTGTATCGGAATTTATCAAAGAAAAGCTTTTAGCCCAAGGATTTCCCCCCGAAAAAGTCATAGCCCACTACTACGGTGTAGACACCGCCGCTTTTCGGTGCGATCCTGCCATACCGCGAGAACCACTGGTGCTGTTTGTCGGACGCTTGGCAGAGAAAAAAGGTTGTGAATACTTAATTCAGGCGATGGCTCAGGTACAATCTGTGATGCCTGAAGTAGAACTTGCGATCGTTGGTGATGGTCCTTTAAGACTTCAGTTGGAAAACTTGGCAGCAAAATCGCTTAAACGTTATCAATTTCTTGGATTACAACCATCGCAGGTAGTTAAAAGTTGGATGAATCGAGCGCTAATTCTTGCGGTTCCAAGTGTTACAGCTTCTAATGGAGACTCGGAGGGGCTGCCTACAGTGGTAGTTGAAGCCCAAGCTATGGGTTTACCCGTCGTCGGCTCTATTCATGCAGGAATTCCACAAGCGGTACTCCATGGCGAGACAGGCTTCTTAGCCGCCGAGCGCGACTGGAATGGATTAGCCACACATATTCTAGAGTTACTCAAAAATCCTCCTCTTTGGCAAAGGTTTAGCTTAAAGGGACAGGAGCGAGTTAGAGCTAATTTTGACCTTGGTAAGCAAACGCAAGCTTTAGAAAGCATATATGCCAATGTTTTGCAGGAGAGTAGATAATTTGATTACTGCCTCAACTTGTTTAGGCAACATAATTGTAATTCTAGGGCGCAATCAAAATTATTAATACTAATTAAGTTTATATATACTCTGTTGCTAAACAAAAAACGGTTTTCACTTTCATGGAAAACACTTGAGGTTTGATAAATATCTGATGAAGATAATATCAAGATCTTGTAAATTTACGTATGTTTCAACAAATAATTGCTATAAAAGAATTGAGGATTTATAAGGTTCCTAGAGATTTTTTACTTGTGAGCAATTAGCGATCGCTTGTATTTTGTTAAGTTCTCTCTAGAAGCAATCAATATCTTTAAAAAGCCAACACTCCAATTTGGAAATGTTGCTAATTAATCCTGCTTTTAATCTTTACATTCATTCCCTTGCAGGGGTTGCCATGATTCTTAAATCTATTTATGCTCGGCTAGGCGTATCAGTTCGGCGCGGCATATTAAATAATAGCGTACTATTATTTATCACCGGATTAATTCTTTCTACGGGGCTGTCGCTTTGGACTTTGCCAGCCAAGGCATTTAACTTCACTTCCGATGCGGTGCAACCAGCAGATACGATCGATTACGAGGCTATGGGTTATACCTATGACACGCTGCCCATTCAAGGAGCAAATACAAATCTCAATGTCAGAAAAAATGCGGCTAGTCTAACTCAGGATGAAATAAACAGATTTACTAATGCGGTCAAAGTCTTAAAAAGCACCATAAATTCAGCCCGCGACGGCACACAAATCAGTATTTACGATCAATTTGTAGCAACCCATTTAGCCTGCTTCGATGTAGCGGGACGACTAGATCCTAATGGAAATACCTTCGCTAATCCCGGTCACAGGGGACCTGCCTTTCTACCTTGGCATCGCGAATTTCTGCATCAATTTGAACAGATGCTACAAGTAGTTGACCCCACTGTAACTATCCCGTACTGGGACTATACAGATCCTACTGCCACCCAAAATATCATCTTCCAAAACAATTTTATGGGACCTAATGGTACAACTAATTTTGCTGTCCAGTCTGGTTTTTTCTCCGCAGCTAGTGGATGGTGGCAAAGAAGAGATTTGAGCGGCAAAACCTGGACGGGAAAGTCTACACTAACCCAACCACTTACGCGCAGACTGCGGGCTTGGGGAGATTTACCCACACAAACTCAACAAAGTACCACGCTCGCTACAACTACGTACAAAGATCTTGAGAGTAGCCTTGAACGGACTTTACACGACACTATCCATCTCTGGGTTGGTGGTTCGCTTGGTAATGTTGCGACTTCCCCTAACGATCCAATGTTTTGGTTGCTGCATGGAAATGTAGATCGTCTATGGGCGCAATGGCAAGTTAATGGGCATTGGGGTAATACTTGGTATCCTGCTACCGCAAAATTTTACGGACACGGGCTTAATGACTTGATGTGGCCTTGGGATCAAGGTCGGATGAGTGCGGTGGCAGATTTGCAGGCTTTAGTCCCAGGTATATTTTCACCTCAAGCTAGCGGTAAAACTGAGTTTAGAGTTGCTAGCACTCCAGAAGAGCTACTCTTGGATAAAACAAACCATCTATATAACCCTTTTAGCGGCGAGCATGATATGGATGCGCCTCAGCATCATGAAGACAATATCGATCTTGCTATGCCCACTACGGCGAAAACGGGTTCAGCATAGAGTCGATGAAATGGCATAAACCAAACATTTTTTGGCGGCTTGCCTTTTCCCCCAACAAAATTTCTAAAGCATTTATTTAGGGTAATTTTAGTAATTGCCCTAATAAATTATTTTGAAACTATAACGAAATTGAACGTCCCGGCTTTGTATATATACTTAAACCTTTTATCTAATACATTTCTACGCAGAATATAGCTTAGTGTTCAAAATGTTAAAACTCCTAAGTCTTACTGTTATATCTATTGTGGCAATCGCCATCAGCGTTCAAAAGTCAGCAAAAGCTCAAGAACCTGATTATGCTTGTTACATTACTACTTCGCGTTATCAAGTAGTAGATTTATCAAACTCTCTTTGTCGTCGTCCCGATCCGGTTGTGCAGCCAGTAGCTAGTGTTGATTCCTTATTTCTTAACGCTTACAAGCAAGCCGCGATCGCTAAAAACCCAAATCTGCGAGACATACTACTCAAACAACCACCTGAAATAAATATTAAGTACGCTCGTTCTGTTTGTCATGGTCTTAAAGTAGGGCTTTCTGCTGAGCAAGTTCAGACTTTACAAACTGAGCAAGTTACTAAACTCGCCCAAATCCAACCAGATACAAGCCAAGCTGTTGTAGACTTAAGCACAATTCAACTTCTTGCTCCCAAATACTACTGTCCGTAGTTTAAGTAAGTTGAATTAAATTCGCTACTTTGAAATAGTTACCAAGCAAGCCCAATTTTGTTTAATTACATCAAATTAGTACAGCTTTTAGCCTAGTATGCTTCCTAACAACTAAGTCATTATATACTGTCAACTTAGATTGACAGATTGTAATCAAAAGCTTAATCTTAACTTCAAGAGGTAGGAGGTAAATTCAAGCTAGAGTTACCTGCTTATTTTAGGGAATTTATCATAACTTTAAATAACTTTTACATATTTTTTTTAAAAGCAAGTTAAGCTCAAATAATTTAACTGAGCTAGTTTTTTATATTGAGGTGAGTTATACACAGAAAAACTGCATAAATTGTAGATTTTTTTAATTTTATTAACAAACTTTGTTTAAGTAAGTAGCAAACACAGTAGGCCCGTCACAAGCTTAGTAAAGAATACTTATACATTAAAATAACTGCCAAATAAAAATATGATCCAGTCACTAGAAAAGTTTTTAACACGACAAATCGTAGAAGCAGCATTGTTAAACGATCCAGCTATTGATGACTGCGTAGTTTTGAATCGAAAAACAGCAACTTCTATTCAAGAATTAGTAGCTTACGTAGTTGTAACGGGAGCATTTTTGCCGCAGCAAATTAAGTCTCGCTTAACAGCAGCTTTACCCGCTAATTTGTTACCAAATACGTACGTCTCCCTATCTAGCTTGCCTCTGACTGCTACCGGAGAAATTGACGAACAGGCGCTAGAAAGTATCGATGTAATCGATCGAAACTTAGAAAAACAATGGGAAGAACAGTTGCAACTTCTACCGGAAGTCGAGCAGGTAGCCGTTGTTGTTCAAGAGTACGCCCAAAATATTCCGCCGCTACATTTATCAGATCTGCTCCCTCAACAAAAAGTCAATCCCGTCGTTACGCCAACAGACACAACATCAGTACAGTTACCTGCTTTAGTAGAAAAACAGCGCCCAGCTATTAGTTATGGTGGCTCTCTACGCGATGAACCCAATGCGCCAGCTATATTACCCGCAGCTTTGCAAAGAGCCGCAAGACAAAGCTTGGGACAAAAAATCGTTTACTTACACCCCGATGGCACTGAAATAACTCAATCTTATGCAGAATTATTAGCTGAAGCCGAACGGATTTTAGCAGGGCTGAGGGGCTTGGGACGCAAAGCGCAAGACAAAATAATTATTCAGTTGGAACTCAGCCAGGACTTGCTACCAGCTTTTTGGGGTTGTATCTTGGGCGGATTTATCCCCACGATCGCTCCAGTCGCACCTACCTACAGCGAAGCAGGTGGCGCTGTAGATAAGCTTTGTAGCTTATGGCAACTTTTAGATAAGCCTCTAATCCTTACTTGCGAAGCTCTGCAAAAATCAGTGCAATCTTTGGCTCAGTGGCTACCTGGGGAAAAATTACAAATTGCTGCTATTGAAACATTAAGAACTAGCCAGCCCGATCAAAATTATCATCCTAGCCAACCAGATGATGTAGCATTTTTTAACCTCACTTCTGGTAGTACAGGCACGCCCAAATGTATTATTTTGACCCACCGCAACATATTATCTCGTGCCAGAGGAACGAATCAGCTTTGCCACCACAACAGCGACGATATCATTCTCAACTGGTTGCCTTTTGACCATATCGGTAGTATCTCTGACTGGCATCTACGCTGCGTCTACTTGGGTTGCCAGCTTGTTTATGCCAATAAAGAATACGTGCTATCGCGTCCCCTCAATTGGTTAGACGCGATCGCCAAATACAGAATTACTCATAGCTGGGCCCCTAATTTCGCCTATGCCCTAGTTAATGATGCGCTAAAACAAAATGAAAACAATCAATGGGATTTGTCCTGTGTCAAAGCTTTACTAACGGCAGGGGAAGCAGTTTCATCTAGAGCAGTAGAAGATTTTATTGCCAATTTAGCAACCTACGGATTTAAAAACACAGCAATTCGCCCAGCTTTTGGCATGGCAGAAATGGGATCGGGGATTACTTACGCCCAAAGCGAAGATAAGAATTCTCTCAGATTTCATACTGTTGATAAAGCTTCTTTGACTGGAACAGTGACGAGAGTAGGTTTATATCATCCTAACAGCACTACTTTTACCGATTTAGGTTTAGTTATCCCCAGCGTTTCGATCCGGATTGTCAATAGCGAAAACGCTGTGTTACCTGAAGATACGATTGGTAACTTGCAAGTAATGGGCGAAGCTGTTTCTCCTGGCTACTACAAAAATCCAGCAGTCAATCAAGAAGTATTTTTAGCTGATGGTTGGTTTAATACTGGAGATTTGGGCTTGATTGCTAACGGTCATCTTGTAGTCACGGGTAGAGCGAAAGAGACAATCATTATTAACGGCGCAAACTATTACAACCATGAAATTGAAACAGCAGTCGAATCCGTTGCCGGGGTAGAAGTATCTTATACTGCCGCCTGTGCCGTACAAACTCCTGGTAGCGCTACGGAAAAATTGGCTATCTTCTTTAATTGTCCCCATTCTGGCGATGCTTTACTTGAAATCATAAAACAAATACGCGATCGCGTGTTGCAACAAGTAGCCGTCAATCCCGACTATCTAATCCCCGTTGCTCAATCGGCAATTCCTAAAACCGCCATTGGCAAAATTCAGCGATCGCAACTGAGCAAGCGTTTTGAAACCGGGGAATTTGACTTTATTCTCAAGCAAATTGACATTGCTATTGGTAACGCCAATACCCTACCAGACTGGTTTTACCGCAAAATTTGGCGACCGAAAGCAGCAACAATTTTAACTGAGGCGACTTCTACTGGGACAACTTTAGTTTTTCTTGACAGCTTGGGCTTGGGACAACTTTTGTGCCAGCAACTCAGCCAAAATAAACGGCAATACATCGCAGTTGAAGTAGGCAAAATTTTTACTAAATTGGCTGCTAACTCTTACAGCATAGACCCGCAAAACCCAGACCACTATCAGCAATTGCTGCAAACATTGGCAGAAGAAAGCCGCCAAGTTGACCAAATAGTACATTTGTGGAATTATGCAGAGCTAGTTGCCGACATCTTGTGCTTGGAGGCACTAGAACAAGCTCAGGATCGAGGTATATATAGTTTGTTGTTTCTGGTGCAAGCAATTAGTGAAGTATCGTCTCCTGATAGATCAATGCGCTTGCTGGTTGTTTCCAGTCATACTCAAGCGATTTCACCTACCGATGAAATTGCCTGCGATCGCACGCCAGTTTTAGGACTAATAAAAACAATTCCCCAAGAAATCCCCCAAATAGACTGTCGCCATATCGATCTTGCAGGATCTCGGCTAGAAGTCGATGCAAATCATATTTTGCAAGAACTCCAAGTTGCCCAAAAGGAGCCAGAAGTAGCATACCGCAACAAGCAGCGTTTGATTCCTTGTTTAGAAAAAGTCGATATACTTCAAGCACCCAAGCAAGAAATTCCTTTTCAAAAAGGAGGAATGTACGTTATCAGTGGTGGACTAGGAGGCATTAGCGTCGAAATTTCTAAGTATTTGCTCAAAGAATACAATGCTAAATTGCTATTAATAGGTAGAACTTCTTTACCAGAGAGAAAGAATTGGGATGTAGAGAGGCGGTCGGGCAACGAGCGCATTGAAGCTTACCTATCTCTAGAGTCACTAGGAACAATTGAGTACAAAGCTGTCGATATCTGCGATCCCGTGGCACTGCAACAGGTAGTCGAGCAGGCAAAAAGTCAATGGCAATGCAAGTTAGATGGAGTAATTCATTTGGCTGGGCTGGCACCAGAACGCCTGCTAATTGATGAAACTCGCGACAGTCTAGCGGCAACGCTGCGCCCTAAAGTACAGGGTACGTGGGCATTACATCAACTCATTAAAGACCAACCCCACAGCTTATTTATTAGCTTTTCTTCTCTTGCAAGTTTTTTTGGTGGAGCGTTGATCGGCGCTTACGCGGCTGCCAACACATTTTTAGATAGCTTTACTCGCATTCAACGCGATCGCTACTCATTGCAGAGTTATTGTTTTGCTTGGAGTATGTGGCAGCAAACAGGTATGAGTCGTCAGTCTCAAGCCCAGGACTTATTGCGTGCCAAAGGTTATCAATCCGTAACCGTAACCCAGGGAATGCAGAGCCTGCTCGTCGGCTTGCATCACAACCAAGGACAACTATTGGTCGGATTAGATGGCAGCAATCGCAACATTCGCCGCTATACAGAAACGTCCTACCATCGCAGTCAAGTTTTAGCTGCCTACTATACTACTCCTCAACAGATAGCTGACAGCAAATTTAAAGAAATATCAGTATGCGATCGCTTCGGTACGCCTAGCACCTGCCACTGTGTAAAAATTCAAGAGATGCCCCTCACTGATACAGGCGAAATCGACCGAGGCACGCTTGCCGTTACAGGTAATCGTGCAACTGCTAAGCAAGTAGCACCGAGAACAGAGATCGAAACCAAACTTGTCGCCATTTGGAAAAAAGTTTTAGGTATTCCCCAAGTTGGCATTCATGATAACTTCTTCGAGCTAGGAGGTAGTTCTGTTTTAGCCGCTCAATTGTTTACGCAAATTAACGATGCGATCGGACAAAATCTACCCTTAGCAACTTTATTCCAAGCTCCCACCGTCGAAAAACTGGCTACCATTCTCAGCCAAGACGAATGGGTTGCACCTTGGTCTTCACTGGTAGCAATTCAACCTAACGGTTCCAAACCACCGTTTTTCTGCATCCACGGTGCTGGCGGTAATGTGCTGATGTATCGCAAGTTAGCGCAGTATTTAGGTGAAGACCAACCAGTGTATGGGTTGCAAGCAAAAGGTATGGATGGAATGCAAGATATGCTTACCCAAGTTGAAGACATGGCGGCTCACTATACTGACGAAATTCGCGATCTTCAACCAGAAGGTCCTTACTTTCTAGGCGGTTTGTCCTTTGGTGGGATAGCATCTTTGGAAATAGCTCAGCGCCTCCAAAGCCAAGGGCAGGAGGTCGCACTCCTTGCCTTAATTGACACTCACGGGCCTGGATACCCCAAATTATTACCTATATTACCGAGGCTAATAGCATTATTTCCACCTGTAACTTACCATCTTGCCCAAAGATTTAAGTCACGCCTTGAAAGCTACTTTAGATCCAAACCTAAGCTAACTAATGTAGAGGAGCAAATCGATCTAAATATTAGCCAAGAATTACTGCCAGCTAGCGACCAAACTGAAAAACAAGATGACATCGAGCGCATGGTCGATAGCAGTAGAAGTTTTTCTACAAATGTTACTTCATTTAAAGACTGGCTAGAAAACTTTAGCCTTTGGACTTTAAGCTTTACTCCTTGGGCTTTTGTTGTCCCCAGGTTGTACTTAGGTAGCGGGCGTTCTTTACCCAACTCTTTGCAAAAAGTCCGCGAGGCGAATGTCAAGGCAATGCTGGAATATGCACCGCACCCTTATTCGCAGCCGATCGCTTTATTTCGAGCTACGCAGCAGCCTCCAGGTTGCTACTACGATCCTAAGCTCGGTTGGGGAAAAATAGCTACAGGCAATTTAGAGGTCTATGATATCCCTGGCTATCACTCAGAAAACTTACTTACTGATGAAGCCAGCGTCCAGAATCTAGCCAAGTTATTGAAAGATTGCTTGAACAAAGCACAGGTGGAGAATTAATGAATCTACGCCAAAAAACAGCTAGAGGTGTAGCTTGGTCTACGATAGAAAATCTAGGCGGTCAAGCACTTTATTTCATTGTCTTTCTTCTCCTTGCCCGTTTGCTTGGCTCGGAAGCTTTTGGGTTAGTTTCCCTAGCCGGGGTTTTTATCAGTTTTATGGCGGTGTTTGCCGATCAAGGCTTAAGCGGTGCGATTATCCAACGCCAAGAACTCGAACCAGAACACTTAGATACAGCTTTTTGGTCTAACTTGGGAATCAGTACCTTGTTAACGTTAATTACCTTAGCGGCGGCAGCACCAGTATCGATCTTTTTCAAGCAGCCGCAGCTTACACCAATTATTAGTTGGCTGTCTCTGACCTTTCTAATTAGCGGTTTTAGTAGCGTGCAGCAGTCCCTTCTACACCGTCAGCTTGCCTTCAGAACTTTAGCTATGCGAAGTCTTTTGTCTATGTCGGTAGCAGGTACGGTCGGTATAGTTATGGCATATTACGGCTGCGGCGTTTGGAGCTTGGTAGGTCAGCAATTAGTCAATCGGTTAGTTGCAGTGATTACTTTGTGGTGGGTCAGCGATTGGCGACCAAGGCTAAAGTTTTCGCTCAAACATTTCCAAGATCTATTCTCCTTTGGTCTCAACCTTTTGGGGGGTAACATCCTTTCTTTCTTCAGTATCCGCTCCGATGACTTTTTGATTGGTTATTTTCTTGGTCCTGCCAACTTGGGCTACTACAGTGTTGCCTATCGGTTGCTGGTAGCTATGACCCAGATTTTGAGCGCTACTATTCAACGAGTTGCCTTACCCACATTTTCTAGGCTCCAGAGCGAACCTGCTAAATTGGAGCGGGCGTTTTTTTCAGCTACGCAGCTAGTAAGTTTTATTACTTTTCCGGCTTTTTTGGGCATGGCGGTACTAGCGCCGGAGATTATCCGGACTCTTTTTGGGGAGCAGTGGATGCCCAGCGCTCCAGTGATGCAATTTCTTGCTTTGAGCGGGATTACTCAATCATTGTTCACAATTAGCGGGCTTGTCATGGTTTCAGTTGGTAAACCTAACTGGAATCTCAAGATTATGTTTGCTAACACGATAGTCAATGTAATTGGTTTTGCGATCGCCGTTCAGTGGGGTATTGTCGCTGTCGCTGCATCCTTTGCCATTCGAGCTTACTTAATGCTACCCATTCAACTATGGGCAATCTATAAGTTGCTCCGGATCAACCTTATTACTTATTTCTCTCAATTTGTTGCGCCTCTAAGTGGCGCACTGGTTATGGCTGTTGTAGTCTTAGGGACAAAACACTTTTTGAGTAGTTTTACTTCACCTATACTATTAGGCGCTTGTATTGCAATCGGAGCCATAACTTATCTAACAGTAATTCTGCTAATTTCACCGCAGTTATTGCGGCAAGTAATCGATTTATGCCGTTCTACATTACCAGCTTTCAAACAAAAGACCTAAGCAAAACAGTAAAGGAGAACGATCGCGTGCGTATTCTCAGCGTCCACAACTATTACCAAATTCGCGGGGGAGAAGACGAATCTAGCGAGTCGGAACAAAACTTACTGAGGGAAATGGGTCACTCGGTAGAAGTTTATGCAGAAAACAACGATCGCATTGCTAATATCAACGCTCTCCAAATGGCTGCTGATACAATTTGGTCGCAGTCTGCTTATCAAAAAGTGAAGCAGTTGGCTACGCAGCAATGCGATTTAATGCACGTCCAGAACTTTTTTCCGCTTATTTCCCCCTCTGTTTACTACGCAGCCAAGTCTCAGGGAATTCCTGTAGTACAAACTTTGCGTAATTACCGCCTCCTGTGTCCTAATGGGTTATTTTTCCGTCAGGGGCGCGTTTGTGAAGACTGCCTCGGTCAAGCGGTTCCTTTACCTGGGGTATGGCATGGCTGCTATCGAGAAAGTCGAGCGGCAAGTGGAGTTGTAGCCACAATGTTGAGCGTGCATCGCGCTATGCAGACTTGGATAAAAATGGTAGATGTGTACGTTGCGCTGACTGAGTTTGCTAAGCAAAAGTTTATTCAAGGCGGTTTGCCAGCAGACAAGATTGTCGTCAAACCTAATTTTGTTAATCCCGATCCAGGAATTGGCGGAGGAAAGGGAGGATATGCTTTGTATGTAGGAAGGCTTTCTGTCGAAAAAGGGCTAGACACTTTACTCAACGCTTGGGAGCATTTGGGCAACCAGCTACCTCTAAAAATTGTTGGAGACGGTCCTTTGGCAGAGCAGGTAATTGTCGCTACAAAAAAAATTGATGGTGTAGAGTGGTTGGGCAGGCAGCCGATGGCAGAAGTTTATCGCTTGATGGGAGAAGCCACAATTCTCATTTTTCCTTCCAAATGGTACGAAACTTTTGGTCGGGTTGCATTAGAAGCCTTTGCTAAAGGGACTCCAGTAGTTGCTGCCAATATTGGCGCGATTGCGGAACTCGTCGAACACGGTCGTACGGGATGGCACTTCAAAGCTGGCGATGCCCAAGACTTGGCTTGCCAAGTAGAGTTTGCTCTAGCACATCCGCAAGCACTCCAGCAAATGCGCCGGGAAGTTCGATTTGAGTTTGAGTCTAAGTATACTGCTAAGCAGAACTACAAACAGCTAATGAACATTTATCAATTAGCCTGTAAATCATAGTTTGCAGAAAATAATTTGCGATCCCAAACTAAAAAATTAAGAAATCATAAAATATGTAGAACCAAAAAATATTTACACTACTAAAGTCATCAGCAGGGGATATTAATGATCAGCGTAATAATGGCAGCGTACAATGCTAAAGATTTTATTGCTCAAGCAATTGAAAGCATATTAAATCAAACGTATCGAGAATTTGAGCTAATTATTATTGACGACGGATCTACAGATAATACTTTGGAAATTATTAAACTTTATCTAGAAAAAGACAACAGAGTAAAAACTATCCAAAGCCCCCACCTTGGCGCTCCTTCTGCTCGAAATCTTGGTGTTGGTGAAGCAAAATATCCATGGATTGCGATTATGGATGCTGATGATGTTGCCTTACCTAAAAGATTTGAGCAGCAAATAAATGCGATCGCCACTAATCCCAAAGTAGTGGTTTGGGGAACTTATGCTCATCATGTAAGTGCAAGGGGAAAAATTCTCAGTTTAATTCGACAGGGAGCCGTAAATGAAGAAGATTTTTATCATATGTGGAATAACGGACACATACCATTTGTAATCAATCCTACAGCTTTACTCAATAAAAATGTTTTGCTCGAAGTCGGAGGATACGATCCCAAATATCAATTTGTTGAAGATTTAGATTTGTTTGCTCGCATGGCTAATTATGGTCCTATTTTAGCTGTCCCCGAACCTTTACTTTTATATCGCATTCACTCAAAAAGTGAATCTATGCAAAAGTTTTTTAAACAAAAACAATTAGCAAGGTACATAGTAGCGCGCCATAGATCTCATATATTCGGAGAAAAAGAGCCTGACCTCGATCAGTTTATTACAGAGTATCACCAGCAATCGCTATTACCTAGAATCGAGCAACAAGTGCGGACATTAGGTCAGTTTTGGTATAGAAAAGCAGGCTTGTGTTTTGCTGAGAGGAATTACTTACAAGCATTCTGGTATTTATTTATAGCTATTGCTTCTAATCCTTCCTACTCTGTGCCGCGTGTCTGGAAACAAAAACTTTCCCCCAAAACACGCCAATTTTTAGGATTAAAGCAGAAAGTTTAATAATGGCTGCTAGAACTTTTAATTTTGAAATGGTGCGTTCATGAAAAAAATTCATATACTTATCTTCTCCATTAGTGGAATATTAATAGTTGGTTTAGCTGGCTGCGGTACGAAACAGCACCAACTGAGTCAGGCACAAGAAGCTACTCCTTTATCTTTGAATACCGCTACAGTAGCTCTTCCAGCAGTGGAAGTGACAAAAGATAATATTGTTTTTCCTGAGGATGGAGGAGTCATTAATGTCAAAAATGCTCCTTACAACGCTAAGGGAAATGGAATTGCTGATGATACCCTAGCAATTCAACAAGCATTGAGGACTTATCCAAATAAAAATAAGATTATTTATTTACCCATAGGTACTTATTTAGTTTCCGACCAATTGCAGTGGCCAATAGGCAAAGGTGGTAGCGCCCACAAAAGAACTATTTTGCAAGGGCAAAATACGGGTAAAACTATTATTAAGTTGAAAGATAATGCTAGTTCCTTTACTAACCCGTTGATGCCAAAAGCTGTGATTTGGACTGGTAAAGCTCCCGCTCAAAGGTTTCGTAATGCAATACGCAACCTGACAATAGATACAGGTAAGGGCAATTCTGGGGCGATCGCAATTCAGTTTATTGCCAACAATCAAGGCGCAATTCGGAATGTAACTATGCGATCGGGAGACGATCGAGGTCTTATTGGTCTTGATCTGTCTTACACCAATGAAATTGGACCTTTGTTAGTCAAAAATGTTAAAGTCGATGGCTTTGATATTGGGATTAAGACCGCCAACAGAGTAAATAGTCAGACTTTTGAACGCATTATCTTACAAAATCAAAAAAAATATGGGTTAGCTAATTACGGTCAAGTTATTAACATTCGTGGCTTGCAGAGTAAAAACGTTGTTCCAGCAATTTATAACAAAGGCGGATTTCTCACTTTACTTGATGCGAATCTAACTACTGGTGGTAGTTCGCGATCGCAACCTGCAATTAAGAATGACTCGACGCTTTTTGCTCGTAATATTAAAACATCAGGTTATCAAGTTGCAATTCAAAACAATAAAGGTACTCATCAAGGTGTTACAGGTTCGTTAGTAACAGAATTCGTTTCTCATCAAATCTCTAATACTATTGCTACACCCGCCAAATCTTTAAACTTGCCAGTCAAAGAAACTCCAGATATAGCCTGGGATAACTTAAGCAATTGGGAAAGCCCGACGCATTTTGGGGCAGTTGCTAATGATAAGTCTGATGACAGCGTAGCGATTCAAGCAGCAATTGATTCTGGCAAAACTACTATATATTTTCCTAACGGTTCCTATATTATCGAGCAGCCAATTTATATTAGAAATAATGTTAAAAGAATTATTGGCTTAGAGGCTAATATTGTTGGTAAGGGGATTTTTCGTTTTGAAAACGGCAATGCACCTGTTGTAGTTATAGAACGTCTAGACGGAGTTGGTAGCGGAATTATTCATGCGGCTTCAAGAACCTTAGTGCTTAGTAGTATGGGCTTGGGTACAAGTGGCAATAAATCTAGCTACTCTAATATTGGTAATGGTCAACTTTTTATTGAAGATGTAGTAGGAGGACCTTGGAAATTTGAGCGTCAAAAGGTTTGGGCGCGGCAAATTAATCCGGAAAATACAGGCACGCATATATCTAATAATGCTGGAGAGTTATGGGTACTAGGTCTTAAAACTGAAAAAGTAGGTGTTTTGGTAGAAACTAAAGCTGGCGCAAAAACAGAGATATTGGGAGGGCTTATTTATTCCACTGGAAAGCAAAAAACTACGCCAATGTTTACCAATGAAAATTCTGATATTTCTCTAACAATTAGTGAATGTAACTTCAATGGCAATTTCTATCTCAATTTAGTTGATCAAATTCGCAATGGTGTAAAGACAACCCTTAATAGAGGTGATACGCCACAAAATTGTAACGGTAGTACAATTCCTCTATGCACTAGCTCTAAATAATATTAATACTCGTTTTTTCGTAAATAAAACATTATATTCAGGTGCAATTTGAGTGGCTTTACAATCTACAATCCCAAGGAAAAGAAAAGCATATATTCAGCTTTCTTATTTGTTAATATTTGGCTTTTGCTCTGCTTTTTATCCCCGCGTTTTAACTTTATTGAAATTTCCTTCAACTATTAATCTTTTGCATTTAGGACTGATACCTTGTATTTGCATATTTATAGTTCTTAAAACTCGAACTAAGAATAAAAGTCAAATAGCTATTTCTAAAGCAATAATACTAGGGCTAACTATCTTGCTGGGAGTAATGGTTTCTAGTGCGCTTCTAAACGGTGCTGGAATTATTAATATAGTTGTAGATTTTTTATTGCTAGGTGAACCCTTCATGATGTTGCTGGCGTTCGTCAGCATTCCAATGTCAGCAACTAGAATTAACCAAATCCGCCGTTTGCTCATATATTCTGGCTTTATCAATACTCTGTTTGCCTTTGCCCAGCGCTATGTTCTTAACTTACAAGTGCGTCGAGGTCTTTCCGATAATATTAAAGGCGTATTTATCGCTCAAGGAGCAGGTCATGTAATTGGTGCTTCCGTAGCTTTGACCTTTGCGGTATTTTATTTTATCAGTGCTAAAAATGTACCAATTTGGATACGTACATCTGTAGTTCTAGCAACGGTTTGGCATATGTTGCTGGCGGATGCCAAGCAAGTTCTTTTATCATTTTTGGTGGCGGGGGTACTACTGCTATTAACCAAGCTAAAAAATGCTGGAGAGGCGTTAAAGTATTTATCTGCTATGGTTGCGATCGCTGTTGTTATGGTTTGGTGCATCCAAAACGTTCCAGCTTTCGATGCCTTCAATACTTGGATTCGCCCAGAAATATACGGACCGGATGGTGAGGCTACTAGACTAAAGTTAGCAACATTTTCAATTGTTCCTTCGTACTATCATTCATTTCTCAATCCGTGGCTTGGTCTTGGACCTGGTCATACTGTTGGACGGTTAGGAGGGTGGATGCTGCGTGAATATCAGGAGTTATTAACGCCCCTAGGCTCTACTATTCATCCTGCTAGTAAAGCTGTTTGGCAGGCAACAGCAGCAAGCTGGCTCGGCAACCAATCTAGCCTATTTTCTCCACTATTTGGTTGGGCAGGAATCTGGGGAGATCTGGGCTTTTTAGGGCTAGGAGCGTATTTGTACCTTTGGTTTTTAGTATGGTTCTATATTTGTTTAGATGACCTTTCGAAATTCTTGGTGCTGAGTGTGTTTGCTTTTGGTCTAGTTTTTTCTCAGATGGAAGAACCTGGTTATATGTTGTTTGTCGTTAGCGTAATCGGTCTGCGCTGGCAAGAACATCGCTCTGCTACCAAAACTTTCTCAAAAACCTAGCGATCGCTCACATTGATTAGCAATCTGTATTCTACTTAGTATAAATTGGTATCAGCTGCTGGAACAAAAACCACCCTATAAGTTGTCTGAGACTAAATGTATCAAGTGATGGATTAAAAATATGTGGTGAGGAGTAAATATTAGTATTAGGGCTTCAACACAAGAGTATCGCCTAAATAACCTAACAATCTTTCTAGACGGTACGTTAATCTAGTCATTAGTGTTTGATATAGACGTGGGTACTGGCAAAGTCTAAATACACTAGGTCATTAAACTCGATCGGATTTAGCTTGAATAAGTTGAGATAACACGTAGCTTAGAACTATGTTCAATTAGCAGGATGGCAATCAAAATTAGCTTTTATAAGGTATAAGCCAGAATGACTGACCTAACCGAAAATAGTATCTTTTCCAGTATTACTAAAATGAAGTTTCTCAAAAGAAAGAATAGAAACCATAACTATACGAACCTAGTCCCTGACGAGGATTTCTTTCTAGAGGTTGCTCAAGACAGCGAATCTGGTTCGGTTGTCAATATGATAGGACAAGGCAATGTCAAGGTTGGAGATACTATAACTATTCAACTGCGCGTAGTTGCCGTTGAATGCTATTCAGACTCACCGGATATGTGGAGGGCAAGGTTGTCAATCTGAGCCGATTTAGTGGAAGAATTTGAGAATAATAAGCTTTACCCACATAAATGCTGAATCGCCGTCAGTTTCTCCAGCTTTCTGCTACTACTGTCTTAGCAATACCGTTAAAGATTGTAAAAGCAAACGATTATGCAGAGCGTAGCGCCAAAGGCGATTACACAGAGCGTAGCGCCAAAGGCGATCGCCTTCTCCTAAAACCCGCTCGTTTAAAACCTGGTGCGGTAGTAGGTATTATCAGCCCAGCAAGCGCTACTTTTGTCCGGGAAGAACTGAACATAGTTTTAGATGCCGTGCGGGGTCTGGGACTTGTGCCTAAGCTTGCGCCTCATGTAAGCGATCGCTATGGTTATTTGGCAGGCAACGATCGCGATCGCGCCGCAGACATCAACCAATTTTTTCAAGATCCGCAAGTAGCGGCGTTGTTGCCTATTCGCGGTGGTTGGGGATGCAGTCGCATTTTGCCCTATTTAGATTATGAAGTTATCCGCCAAAACCCTAAAATTATTATCGGTTTTAGCGATATTACTGCCCTAATTTTAGGTATTAATGCTCGAAGTCAAGTAGTTACTTTTCATGGACCTCATGGTTTAACTTCGTGGCGAACAAGTCAAACTGAATATTTCCGCCGCGTATTATTTGCAGGCGAACTTGTAACTATTGCAAATATTAAAGATGGCGACGATGCAGACCGCTTAATGCAAGTAAAAAATCGCATTCAAACTATTACCCCAGGCAAGGCTAAAGGCAAACTAATCGGCGGTAACTTGTCAGTGTTATCAGCAATTGTCGGTTCTCCTTACTTGCCTAATATGGCTGGAGCAATTTTATTTTTAGAAGATACAGGCGAAAATATTTACCGCCTAGATCGCCTAATGACTCACCTCAAAATTGCTGGCGTATTTGATAAACTAGCAGGGTTTATTTTTGGGCAATGTCCGGGATGTACGCCGGATGCTGATTATGGATCGCTTACCTTAGAAGAAGTAGTATGGAGTCATATTCAACCCCTAAAAATCCCTGCTTATTACGGTGCAGCGATTGGTCACGTGGAGAATATCGTCACGCTGCCGATTGGTTTAAACGTTGAAATTGATGCCAATACCGGAAGTATCAGAATGTTAGAGCCTGCGGTAGTTTGAGAAATTGGAGGCGATCGCATATTTTGAAGCTGCAATGCGTTTGATTCATAAATTGCTTAAAATAGCTTCATCTAAAAGCTATTTATTTCCACTCACCTTGCAATCCAAAAGCTGACCAATAATAGGGTGATTTCCATTGCGTCTGTAACATTTCTAGGTGGGCGGCTCTCAAGGCGGCAGCAGGCTGCAATCCTTTGTTTAAAATACCTTTATAGAATCTTGCCATCAATTTGCCAGTCGCGCGATCGTCCACGTTCCACAAACTGACAACAACTCGCGGGCTGCCTGCATACATAAAACCTCTAGTCAATCCTACTATCCCTTCTCCTCGTACTTCTTCGCCTAGCCCCGTTTGACAAGCACTAATTACGATTAATTCGGCTGGCAAGTTCAAGTTAAAGATTTCGTGCAAGCGTAAAAAACCGTTTTGGGTTGCTCCTTGCCGATCGACTAAAGATAAAACAATCCCAGATAACTCTGGATTGACGCTGTTGAGGATGCCATGAGTTGCAAAATAAACGATTCGGCACTGACTGAGTTGGGGACTGATAACTGCCGCACGACTAGCGGCAAAATCAAGTTTTTGCAAGCGATCGCCCATTGGCACAAGTTGCAAAATTTGCTCGGCTTCGGTGCGAGTTCCTAGCAGACGAGCAAAACTCACACCCGACCCGGTAGATGCCCTGACTAAGGCTCTCTGTTCGACGTTTAGACGGATATTTTTGCTCTTTTGTACTGCGCTGGACGCGCTCATCATTACTGCTAATACTAAGTTGTGGTCAGAGGTAGTAGAGTATTAAATAGAGAGAACTTTGGCAAAGATAAATGTACAGGAGTCAAGTAACGCAAGCCTGTCCTCATCTAGACCTAGAGACAGTCAAGCAGA
>NZ_JBYCCV010000026.1:0-48912 GCF_057473825.1 Aliterella sp. E5.1 | reverse complement strand
CAACGGGCATTAACTCTGGACTATAGGCGGGCTGAAAAATTAACCGGATATTTTCTGGAACCGTTAAGCAATTAGAGCGATGCCAAGAAGCTCGATCTAATTGTAAGATTACAAAATAATCAGCAAATTCCCTAGAAACTTGCGCCAAAAATAAATTCATCATTTTAGTATTGGCGTAGGGTAAAACTAAGCAGGTCATTAGACCTAATTGGGGTGCGACGGCGGCATAAGCATAAATATATTGTCGGACTTGCTGCTGGGGTACAATGGGGCGTATACCGCTTGGACACCAACAAGCCTTGACTTCTCCTATGCGACCAAACCGGCCTTCATCCCCTGCCATTAAGACCACAGGTCTAGTATCGGAGGGGTTTCTAGTTTGATTTAGTTGCGCTATTAGCTGCGGAAAGTTTTTTTAAACGAATCTATAGCCCCAGGCTCTTTTTTGGGATGAGAAGCTCTAGGAACAATCTTGCGCCATTGATGCCGTTCTAGAAGCCGATAAATTGTTGTCTTATGTACCCTCAAGCCACATTTTTGTTCATAGGCAAGTTTGATTTGGATTGCTGTTGCTATCTGACCACGACGGGCTTTTTCTTTAAAGGAATCTATCAGTTGCTTTTCCGAGTCCCAACTTAAATAGCAGTTCCGCCTACCCCCTTTCCCTGGACTAGATACTCCGATTTCTCCGGTGCGATTATATTGCTGAATTACTTTTCTGACAAACCCTTGGGATACTCCTAGATGTTTTGCAATCTCTGAGGAAGTTCTAGGGTCTGCTAGTGCATTGTATATCACCAGCCATTTTTGTTTTTCCCAATGGGATGACGCTAACTTTACTTTCTGCTTGACTGTCTCTAGGTCTAGATGAGGACAGGCTTGCGTTACTTGACTCCTGTACATTTATCTTTGCCAAAGTTCTCTCTATTTAATACTCTACTACCTCTGACCACAACTTAGTATTACTATCTGGGGCGTGGTACTGCCAAACATCTAGAGGTTTTTCGCCGCCTAAAGCCTCGAAACTGGTACGGATTGTTTCTTTTAAGTGTTCCGGGCTACCGTTACGAGTCCAGTCTCCATGAGGACGCATTAAGCCGCCTTTTGTTGCAATAGTTACGTTAGGGTTTCCTTTGTATTCCTTTAAGGCTTTAGCTATCAACCGCTCGTTATGATGCTTCTCTAACTCGTCTTTGCAATAAGAATCTGCCGTATCAATCAACGTTACACCCAAATCTAGAGCGCGATGAATTACCTCGATTGATTGGGCTTCTTCTGGTCTGCCCCTGATAGACATGGGCATCCCACCCAGGCCAATCGCGCTAATAGTAATATCGGTATGACCGAGTTGTTTAGTTTCCATGAAATCAGATTTTCCCTAATTATCTTCCTTTCAATAATTTCTCGTATTTGCTTAAAATTCGTCTATCTTGGGTAATGCTACAACTCAATTAGCATTTCAATTGTACTTATCCGAAAACCGTAGCTAGAAAATAACTTTCTAGCTACTTCGTTTGCATAAGTTGTATCAAGCCGAATTTGCTTAATTCCCATCTGTTTAAATCTGGTAATAGTCTCCATTATCATTTGTTTGGCAATTCCCGCTTGGCGATATTCTGTTTCTACCCACAAATCATGAACAAAAGCAAATTCCTGTAACCGATATATAGGTATTTCTCGTTCTACTGTCGCAATCAAAAATCCTACTAATTTTTTACCCGTTTGAGCTTTATTCTCTGCAACTAAAAAAATACTACGCTCATTATTTGTTTGCGCTACTAGCCATTTATGGTAGTAATCTTAAGGATTTAGCTTAAAGTTATACTTAGCTTCATCCCACGCTCTATGTAAAACACATACTGATGCAACCATTGGTAAAATATTTGGTACATCAGTAAAAATAGCTGGACGAATATTCATTGCTCAGTTGTTAATTAAAGTGAATAATAATCTAACCTAAAACTATTATTTACCTCTTTACTTATTGCTTACAAAATTTAATTTTTTCTCTTGACCTGTTCCTCAAAAACTGTTTTTTCTTTCATAAAGACCCTTGACTTGTTAATAGTAATGTCATATTATGTGAATGTATTGGTCTGACTAAATGCTTGTTAAAAGTAAGTAGTTGGAGCGCAAAGGAGAATTCTCCTTTGCGCGGCTACAAATAGAATTATAAGTATTAATTAAAACTTAACTAGAAGCACTGGTATAAAAGCGCAAAGCATAACCCCAAAAAGAACGAGCGATAGATAAAAGTGCGATCGCCAGGATTCCTGCTCCCACTACCCAACCTAACTGCACGCGACCGAGCATTGCTTCGGCGGGAACAGTGGTTAAAAACGCTACCGGAATTACAAACGTAAAGAAAAAGCGGTAAGCCGTAGGATAAGCAACCATCGGATAGCGCCCAGCTTCCAATAAGCCTCTAAGTACCTCAGTGACGTTGTAGATTTTCACAAACCAAATACTCGTAGCACCGAGCATAAACCATAAGCTGTACAAACTTGCCAGCCCAAACACTAGCGGAATAGAACTAAGCAAGTAATCGTTCAGTTTTACGCCTAGCTGACCTCCCGCATAAAAAATCAGCATTCCCCCAAAAACTAAGTCTGGGATTCCCCAAGGCGAAATAGTATGACTAGACAGCCAAAACTGGCTGCTAATGGGCTTTAGAAGTACAAAATCTAACGTACCTTGCTGGACGAGCTTAACAATGCTGTTGAGATTGGGAGCTAAAAAAGTGCTAGAAAAGCCTTGCAATAAGGTAAAAATGCCCAAAACAACCAACGCTTCCGCCCAAGACCAACCTTGAAAAGTATAACCAGTGCGGTAAAACAAAAATAACCCAAACAAGCTACCAGCTAGATTTCCTAGGCTTGTAAGCGTTGCTAAAACAAAATTTATGCGGTACTCTAACTCTGCGGCGATCGCCGCACTCCAAAGCAGCCGCAATACATCGAAGTATCGTCTCACTTTTACAGTTCCTCAAAGCGTATCTAAATCGATGCCTAACTCTAGCAATTTTGCGGCTAAACGGTCAGCCCGTTGGGCTTCTTGATTTGCTAAAGTAATCGCATTTTCTCTTTGCTCATCTAGTTCTACATAGGTAGCAAACTTTTGACCATCAGGGCGATAAATTTCAAGACCTGTAGGCTTTGGCTCAAACCTTATTCCTAGCCTCGGACTTACCCAGCCGTTTAGTTGTTCAATTTCCTGTAATTCTTCCCCAGAACGCAACCAGCCTGATAAATCCTCGCTATCGGGATCGTACATATAATATTCTTCCACTCCGTAGCGCTCGTAAAACTTCAGCTTTTTTAGCATTTCCCCCAATCGATTACCAGGAGAAAGGACTTCAAAAACTACTTGGGGAGGAATATTATCTTCTCGCCATTGTAAATAAGCTCCTCGGTCGCCTTTTGGTCTGCCAAAAACTACCATCGCATCCGGTGCAATCCGAGTTTTGTTATCGCCTTCTACCGGATACCACAACAAATCGCCAGCAACAAAAACATTGGGATTGTCTTTAAATAAAGCATCCAAACCCCCTTGGATGGTAACAATCCATCGAAATTGTTTGGTATCATCCGACATTGGCTGCCCATCTCTTTCTGGGTAAACAATCTGATTTTGGGCAGCAATTTGAGTCGTCATGCTATAGCCTCCCTCTAACGGTAAACCGATTAGCTTGCTTTGAGTTTAGCTTTTATACCGCGAGAAGTGCGAAGCCCGTTACTGGGCGCGCTTGCGTTATTTGTTATACCAAGCTTTTCGCCATTGCTGCATTTGCTCGATTTCTGCTTGCTGAGAAGTTAAAATACTTTGGTTTAACTGCTTAATTTCTGGACGAGTAGACTTACTCGAAGCATCTTTAGCCATAACTAAAGCACCTTCATGGTGAGGAATCATCGCATTAAGAAAACGAGCATCGAATTGGTCATCCGCCCCACCCAAATCTTGTGACATCATCATACTTTCTTGTTGTTTTGCAGACATGGGCATTACCGACTTATTTGCACCACCGTAGGCGACAGGCTGCGAACTCGCTTGAGCATACCAAGCGGTGCGCCACTGTTTCATTTGGCTAATTTCTTTTGTTTGCGATTGAATAATATTATTAGCAAGTTGTTTGATTTCTGGACGAGTAGACTTTTCTAAAGCTTCTTTTGCCATAACTACCGCGCCCTGGTGGTGCATTGACATCGCATCAATAAACCGCAAATCGTAGTTGGCATCTGCCACACCTAAATCCATCTCCGTATGATGATTCATCATGCTGTGGTCTGTATGGTCTACAGCATCGGCGCTTGGACTTGTGGAACTTATTGTTTGATTTTGAGCAGCGTTAGTACAACTTGTAGCGGTAGAGGCGATCGCAATAATGGCTAAAGCTATAAACTTGGTCTTAAAGCTAATAAGCTGCATATTTTTTACCTTTATAAAATAATTGATGAATCGCTTAAACTGCTAGTATTTCAGCCAAAAATGAAATCGTGATGAAATAGTTCTCATTCCTGAGTAAGAAATATTTATTCTGCCATTAGTAGTATGCGATCGCATTAGTAAACTTCTAGGGTAGTTGGTGAAAGGCGATTAATTGCATTATCAACTCTCTACTCAACTAGAGAGTCAAGGGGTAAAGATAGATTTTACAAATCACACCTGTTGGTTTCCCTAGCTAAAACAACAAAATTCCCCCAATCCGTTTGCATATGGGGTTAAAACCATACCAATTAAGGAGTCAAAAAAATGACACATCATCTCTCTTTATATCAGGTTAGTCCAGAAATGAAGCAGTGCATTCAAAACTGCTTAGACTGTCATAGCATCTGTTCCAACACCATTACCTATTGCCTGCAACAAGGCGGAATGCACTCCGAATTACCTCATATTCGGTTGATGCTAGACTGTGCCGAAATCTGTCAAACCAGCGCTAATTTTATGCTGCGTGGTTCGGAAATGCACGTTCGTACTTGCGCTATTTGTGCCGAAATCTGTGAAAAATGTGCTGAAGATTGCGAACGAATGGGCGATGATGACCAAATGAAAGCCTGCGCTCAAATGTGCCGCACCTGCGCTGAAACTTGCCGTCAAATGTCTATGTCCATGGCTGCCTAATTTCTTTAAACAAAACTTGGTAGTTTTAACCCCCAGTTACAAGTTAATTGGGGGATTTTTTGGAGGTATATAGCTGTAACTTATTAAATCTATATTTACCCCTTGACTCTCTACTCGACTAGAGAGTTCACAATAGAATTAACTAATTTAATTTAACTTATGGAAACCCTCACCCTGAAACTTAGAGGCATGAGTTGTGCTTCCTGTGCCAAAAGTATAGAAAAAGCAATAAATAATGTTCCCGGTGTAACTAACTGCAACGTCAACTTTGGCATAGAACAAGCCACAATTACCTATAATCCTAAAAAAACAAACTTAAATAAAATTCAAGCGGCGGTAGCTGAAGCTGGTTATTCATCTTCTCTCCAAGTAGATATAACAAGCGGTGAAGATGAAACAGAAACCGCTGCCCGTTTAGCCCAATCAAACCAATTACAACGTAAAGTTATAGTTGGAGCCGTAATTAGTACAATTCTTGTAATCGGCTCTTTGCCAGCAATGACAGGCTTGCATATACCCATAATTCCTGCTTGGCTGCATAACTCTTGGTTGCAATTATTATTAACTGCTCCCGTACAATTTTGGTGTGGAAAAACTTTTTATATCGGCACTTGGAAAGCTTTGAAACGTCACGCAGCAACCATGGATACGTTAATTGCTTTAGGGACAAGTGCAGCTTATTTTTATTCAGTATTTGCAACAGTTTCCCCTGGCTTTTTTACCGCCCAAGGGCTTACACCAGATGTTTACTACGAAACCGCAGCAATTGTAATTACTTTAATATTGCTAGGCAAATTGTTAGAAGAGCGTGCTAAAGGACAAACATCCGAGGCAATCCGCAAACTAATCGGCTTACAAGCAAAAGATGCTAGAGTAATTCGCAACGGACAAGAGATAGATGTGGCGATTCAATCGGTACTTTTAGGCGATATAGTTTTAGTCCGCCCCGGTGAAAAAATCCCTTTAGATGGCGAAATTATTGCGGGTGATTCTACCGTTGACGAAGCAATGGTAACAGGGGAAAGTTTGCCAGTGAAAAAACAGCCCGGAGACGAAGTAATTGGAGCTACAATTAATAAAACAGGTAGCTTTAAATTCCGAGTCACCAGAGTAGGAAAAGATACATTTTTAGCGCAAATAGTTAAGTTAGTCCAGCAAGCTCAAGGATCTAAAGCACCCATTCAAAGACTCGCAGACCAAGTTACAGGCTGGTTTGTACCTGTTGTAATTGCCCTTGCGATCGCAACTTTTGTGATTTGGTTCAATACCATGGGCAATCTAACTTTGGCGCTAATTACTACAGTGGGCGTATTGATTATTGCTTGCCCCTGCGCGTTGGGGCTGGCAACGCCTACATCTATTATGGTTGGTACGGGTAAAGGAGCAGAAAACGGCATTTTAATCAAAGGGGCTGATAGCTTAGAATTAGCCCATAAAATTCAGACTATTGTTTTAGATAAAACTGGAACATTGACAGAAGGTAAACCCACCGTTACAGATTTTGTAACTACTGACGGTACAGCCAATCAAAACGAGCTAAAACTATTGTGTCTAGCTGCAAGTGTAGAGAAAAATTCCGAACATCCTCTAGCGGAAGCGGTGGTTAAATATGCTAAAGATCAAAAAGTAAATTTGGTAGAAGTAGAGAAGTTTCAAGCGACTTCTGGAAGTGGTGTAGAAGGGAGAGTTTCGGGTAAACTCATCCAAATTGGTACAAGTCGCTGGTTTTTAGAACTAGGAATTGATACTAGCTTCTTGCAGAAGCAGCAAGCAAGTTTGGAAGTATCGGGTAAAACGGCGGTATGGGTAGCTGTAGATGGAGAAATGCAAGGATTAATCGGCATTGCAGACGCGCTCAAACCTTCCTCTATCGTCGCTGTACAAGCGCTGAAAAGGCTAAAACTAGACATAGTTATGCTGACTGGAGACAATCGCCACACCGCCGAAGCGATCGCCAAGCAAGTAGGAATTAAAAGAATTTTTGCAGAAGTCCGCCCAGAACAAAAAGTTTCTACAGTAAAACAATTGCAAGCAGAGGGCAAAGTTGTCGCTATGGTAGGCGATGGCATCAATGACGCGCCAGCTTTAGCCCAAGCCGATGTCGGAATTGCAATCGGTACGGGAACAGATGTTGCGATCGCAGCTAGTGATATTACGCTAATTTCCGGCAACCTCCAAGGTATCGTCACCGCTATTGAACTTAGCCGCGCCACGATGCAAAACATCCGCCAAAATCTCTTTTTTGCCTTTATCTACAATATTGCTGGTATTCCCATCGCTGCGGGGATTTTATTTCCTTTCTTTGGCTGGCTACTTAGCCCAATTATTGCTGGGGCAGCAATGGCTTTTAGTTCGGTTTCGGTAGTAACAAATGCTTTAAGATTGCGAAACTTTCACCCCAAAGTAAGCAATTAGTTAAGGAGTAAATTGAGAAATGTTGAATAAAAAATATATCCTTGGTACTCTTGTCAGTCTCAGCTTTTTACTTGGGGCAGCTTCTAGCCCCGCCTCAGCCCAAATGGCCGAACCAACTACGCAGTTTCGGCGCATTGAACAGCCTACAGGTTTAAAAATCGGCGTAACTTTAGGTGGATTAGCCCTAATTGGCGCAGAATTATGGTGGTTTACTTTTAGTAAAACAAAATCTCACCAAGCTGCCTCAAATCAAGGCATACAAGAGCTAACAATTAATGTCAATGGTGGCTACTCGCCCGATCGCATAACTGTAAAATCAGGACAACCAGTGCGGCTTAATTTCTTCCGTCAAGATCCAAGTAGTTGTTTAGAAAAAGTTTTACTACCGGACTTTCATATCGCTCAAGACTTAGCCTTAGATCGCGTTACTCCAGTAGAATTTACACCAGAAAAACCAGGACAATACTTATTTACCTGCGGCATGAATATGTTTCGAGGGATCGTAGAAGTACAGCCTAACCCACCTAGGGTTAAAACCCCAGGCTAATAGCTAAAGTCGGCTTAAGCCGACTAATACATCTTTGGTAATAAGCATTAATTTTTCTGAATCACTGGGCAAATTGTTTCTGGCTGCAATGTGTTAAAGTTCTCCCAGCCGGAAAGGATACCGCCTAATTGGGAGCGCAAAGTTAGTAATTCGTCGATTTGCTTGTCAATTTCGACAATCTTATTTTTTAACTTGTCTTGAACATCATCGCAAGGCAATTGTCCGCGATCGTATACTTTTAGCAATTCGCCAATTTCTTGTAGACTTAACCCCAAACTTTGACTTCGCTTAATAAACGCCAGCCGTGCTAGAACACTCTCATCAAACTGCCTAAAACGGCCTTCAGTGCGATCGCACGACTCAATTAATCCTAAGCTTTCGTAGTAGCGAATTGTCCTAATCGGGACATGGCTTAAAGCCGTTACCTGACCGATTAACAGTAATTTCCGTTCTTGAATCAACATAAATAATTCAACTCAATAATTCTTTTTTCTTAGTCTAGCAGGTGCGCCAAAAGCCTAGTTAAACATACCTAAAAGCTACTATAGACTGGTATTCTGCAAAGGTGGGGAAGGATAGATATTTGCCATATTTACGGGGAGCAGAATTTTGGGCATAGAGTTACGCAGTTATGTATTTCTAGACAACTTACAACCTCAACACGCATCTTACTTAGGAACCATAGCGCTGGGGTTCTTACCATTGCCAGGAGATACATCGCTGTGGGTAGAAATTTCACCAGGAATTGAAATCAATCGCATTACTGATATCGCGCTCAAATCTACGGGGGTTCGTCCTGGGGTGCAGATTGTCGAGAGATTATATGGATTACTAGAAGTACATTCTAGCCGCCAAAGCGAGACGCAAGAAGCCGGGAGAGCAATTTTAGAAGCCCTAGGAGTCCGTAAAGAAGAATGTCTTAAACCGCGCGTGATTTCTAGTCAAATTATCCGCAACTTAGATCCTCACCATACCCAACTTATCAACCGCACCCGCCGAGGACAAATGATTTTAGCAGGGCAAACTCTTTATGTATTAGAGGTTCAACCCGCCGCCTACGCTGCTTTGGCAGCAAATGAAGCCGAAAAAGCGGCGCTAATTAATATTCTTGACGTTCTTGCTGTTGGTAGCTTTGGCAGACTCTACTTAGGCGGACAAGAACAAGATATATTAGCAGGTTCTAGGGCAGCGCTGGCAGCACTGGAGAACGTCAACGGGCGAGAACAGCCTTATGCTGGCGCGGAGTAGAGGAAAAAGTTAAGTTATGGCAAATTTAGACCATCTTGCCTTGTTAAAGTCGGGGGCAGTGAGATGGACAAAGTGGAGAGAAGATAGTCCAGAAGTATCACCAGACTTGAGTTATGCAGACTTAAGGGGAATAAATTTAAGAGGAAGCAATCTAAGTAACGCTAACTTAGCAAATGCCAATCTTAGCAATGCGGTTCTAATTGCAGCTAATTTTGAGGGTGCAAATCTTACTCTTGCCAATCTTTGCGATTCTCTTTTAATCAAAGCTAATTTAATCGCCGCTAATCTCAGTATTGCTAACCTTCAAGGGGCGAATCTAAAAGCGGCTTCTTTACAAGCAGCTAATTTAATTGGCGCTGACTTGCAAGGCGCTAATCTAAGTAATGCCGATCTTGAGGATGTTAATTTAATTGGGGCTAATTTGCGCGGCGCAAATCTCAAAGGTGCTAATTTAAGTGAGGCAAAATTGATTCGCGCTAACTTAAGCGAGGCGAATTTAACCGAAGCTCATCTAAATTATACCGATTTGAGCCATGCTAACCTTGGAAGCGCCTCCTTAGTTGGCGCAATGCTCTACAAAGCCGAACTTAGTCAAGCTAATTTAAATAATGGTTACTTGCATAAGGCTTATTTATTCGGTGCAAACTTGAGCCAAGCTAAACTAATAAATGCCGATTTGCGCTGGGCAAATCTTCGAGGTGCTAATCTTACAGGCGCTAACATTACCGGGGCAAATCTTCGAGGTGCTATCCAAAATACAATTAGTGAGGCAATATGACGATCGCGATCGCACTTGATGCGGAAATTATCAATAGTTTGGATCTTGCTCCCGTCCAAAAAGTAATTGACAACTTACTCACTACAGGAGTTATCGCCGCCTACGAGCAGCAACTGGGCTTTACTATAGACTATCCTCAAGAGCCTGAAGATCCGCGTGAATTGCCAGAAATTCCCGAAATCCGGCTGTGGTTTATCCGGCTAGATTCTCGTTATCCTTGGCTGCCATTTTTGCTTGACTGGAAAGCTGGAGAACTTGCCCGCTACACGGCGATGCTTGTACCGCATCAATTTAGTGCCTCTGAGGGACTTCAATTTAACCCAGAAGCATTAGAAATATTTTTGATGCACAAACTTTTTGTTCTGGGCGATTGGTTGCCCCAATATAATATCAATAGTCCATCGCGGCTCAAATCAATGTCGCAGATGCTAGGTTATGACTTGGAAGACGAACTATTTGCCATGTTTTAATGCGCCCAAAGAAAGATGAATGGCGATCGCACATTGCGCTGAACTAAAAGAAGTCGCTACTTAATCAAAGCAGCAATGGACGCAACCAAAAGTCTTACCCTACCAACGACAAATACTCAAAAACCCGACTTAGAAACTGGCGAAATCTTCTTTATTGGCACGGCAACGGTGCTTTTACGCTATGCCGGGTTTACAATTTTAACCGATCCCAATTTTCTGCATCAAGGCGACCATGTACATCTGCATTATGGCATTCGCTCGGCGCGCAAAACCAATCCAGCTATAGAGTTAGAGGAATTACCGCCCCTCGATTTAGTTGTATTATCCCATATGCACGAAGATCATTTCGATCGCCTAGTCGAGCAAAAGTTAGACAAAAATCTACCAATTATTACCACTCCTCACGCCGCCGAAAAGCTAAAAAAGAAAGGTTTTAATGCTACTTGTGCTTTACCTACGTGGGACGCATTAACTATTAATAAAGGTGACTCTTTACTGCAAATTAGCGCGATGCCTGGAAGACATGGACCAGGTATACTCAATGCCTTACTACCTCCAGTTATGGGCAGTATGCTTGAATTTCAAACTCCTAGCAAAGAAACTAGATTTCGCCTTTATATCACTGGCGATACTTTAATCCACGAACAATTAAAAGAAATTCCTCAGCGTTACCCCGATATTGACTTAGCTTTGCTGCATTTAGGCGGAACAAGAATATTTGGGGTAATGTTGACTATGGATGCCAAGCAAGGAGTACAAGCAATTGAAATTATTGCTCCTCATACGGCAATTCCCATTCACTACGACGATTACACGGTTTTTAAATCGCCTTTAGAAGACTTCAAGCAAGCAGTCACCGCCGCCGGACTAGAAAATAAAGTAAAGTATCTCAATCGTGGTGAAACTTACAATTTTTCTGTACCTTCCTAAGAATCGCTATTAAAAAAGGCAGGTTTTTTACCTGCCCAAAAATAACATCTAAAAGTCTCTATCTTTACCTAACACCCAGTTCCGGCGCAGTATAAGACACTGTAGGTATAGACTTTTGCGCCAAGGTCGGCACAGAATCGCGCAGCCTTTGAGTTAGCTGAATTGTTGTCGCGTCATACACTTGAGTTAATAGCTTTGGATAGAAGCCAATCCCAATAATTGGTATTAACAAGCAAGCAACAATAAATACTTCTCGCGGTTCAGCGTCAATTAAAGCTTCGTGAGAAATCAATTCTTGATTCTCTTGCCCGTAGAAAATTTCTCGCAGCATCGACAGCAGGTAAATTGGAGTCAAAATTACTCCCACTGCCATCAAAAATACAACGATAACTTTAAACGTTGGATTATAAGCATCGCTGTTTGAAAAACCAACAAATATCATCAATTCCGCCACAAATCCGCTCATTCCTGGCAAAGCCAGCGATGCCATCGAACAAGTAGTAAACATCGCAAAGATTTTCTGCATCTTCTGCCCCACTCCACCCATTTCATCTAGCATCAGGGTATGAGTGCGATCGTAAGTTGCCCCTACAAGGAAAAACAAACTCGCCCCAATTAATCCATGAGATACCATTTGCAATACTGCCCCACTCAAACCCAAATCGGTAAAAGAGGCAATTCCAATTAGCACAAATCCCATGTGAGAAATTGAGGAATAAGCAATTTTTCGTTTCAAATTCCTTTGGGCAAAAGATGTCAAAGCAGCGTAGATAATATTTACTACCCCCAAAATTACCAGCACTGGGGCAAAATAAGCATGGGCATCGGGTAGCATTTGAGCATTCATCCGAATCAAGGCATAACCGCCCATTTTCAAGAGAATACCAGCTAGTAACATATGCACAGGCGCTGTAGCTTCCCCGTGGGCATCGGGAAGCCAAGTATGCAATGGAAAAATCGGCAGCTTGACAGCGTAAGCAATCAAAAAACCAGCATATATAAATAGCTGAAAATTGAGGGCATAATCTTTCAATCCCAGCGCTTGCATATCAAACGTTACCGTATCGCCGTAAAACGCCATCGTCAACGCAGCGATTAAAATAAACAGCGAACCGCCCGCCGTATAAAGAATAAACTTTGTGGCTGCATACTGCCGCTTTTTACCACCCCAAATTGCTAGTAATAGGTAAACGGGGATAAGTTCTAATTCCCAAACTAAGAAAAATAGCAACATATCTTGGACGGCAAATACAGCAATTTGCCCCCCATACATTGCCAAAATTAAAAAGTAAAACAACCTCGGCTTTAAGGTTACAGGCCACGCGGCTAAAATTGCCAGCGTAGTAATAAATCCTGTCAGAATAACCAATGGCATCGATATACCATCAACGCCCACCGACCAATTTAAGTCTAATGGTGGAACCCAAGGATAACTTTCGACTAATTGCAAATTTGGATTATCAAAGTCATATTCTGAACCAAAAGCGTAAACAATCAATGCAAAATCAATCAATCCGATAACTAAGGCATACCAGCGTATTGTTTTGCCGTCCTTATCGGGAATGATCGGAATTAGTAGCGATGCCACTATAGGAAAGAGAATTATCGTAGAAAGCCAAGGAAAATTTGATAAATTCATGGTAATTGGAAGAAGGGAGAGAAACACAATCGTCTTTCATCTCCTCGTCTCCTCTCCTCCTAAGTCACTCCAAAAACAACTACGAGACCGAGTACAGCGGCAAATATAATCAAGGCGTAGAATTGGGCGCGACCGTTTTCTAAATATTTCAGTCCTTCACCACTAACCAACGTAAAGAAGCCCGTTAAGTTGACAGCGCCATCAACCACGCGAAAATCAACTTCCATAACTTGACGTGCTAATCGGCGCAATCCTTGAACGAATACGCGATCGTAAAATTCGTCAAAGTACCACTTGTTTAAAGATAAGGCGTAAAGCGATGGGAATTTTTGGGCGATCGCACCAGGGTCAATTTTTCTCCACAAGTACATCAGCGAAGCTAAAGTAATCCCAATTAAAGATATACCCACCGAACTCCCTGCCATGACAAAAAACTCTGACTGGTTAAATTCTGCCGCTTTTTCGGCAATAGAAACCCCACTTTCACTCGGCGGATGAATAAATTCCTCAAAATAATTAGCGTAAGGCGTTCCCACAAGTCCAATCAGCATCGAAGGAATTGCTAAAATTACCAATGGTAAAGTCATCGTCCAAGGCGATTCATGAGGACTACTGCTGTGGTGATGGTCTGTATCGTGGCTAACTGCGGCAAGTTCTCTAGTATCCATTGCCCCCGGTCCAAAATTAGGGGTAAGAGTATTAGATCCTGCCTTTAGTTGATACTTAATTTGCTCATCATTGCCGCGAAAAGAGCCTTCAAAGGTGCTGAAGTACATACGGAACATATAAAATGCCGTAATTCCTGCCGTTAGCCACCCTACAGCCCATAGCAGAGGATTGGCTGCAAAAGCTTGACCCAAAATCTCATCTTTTGACCAGAAACCAGCAAAAGGCGGTATGCCAGAAATTGCCATACAACCAATCAAAAAAGTAATAGCGGTAAAAGGCATATACTTCCGCAATCCGCCCATTGTCCGCATATCTTGGGCTAAAGCTGGATCGTGACCTACTACCGATTCCATGCCATGAATTACCGAACCCGAACCCAAAAACAGCATGGCTTTAAAGTAAGCGTGAGTCATCAAGTGAAATAACCCCGCACTGTAAGCACCAATTCCCATCGCCATTACCATATAGCCAAGTTGGGAAATAGTGGAGTAAGCTAAACCCTTTTTGATGTCATTTTGGGTAATCGCGATCGTTGCCCCCAAAAATGCTGTAAATGCCCCCGTATAAGCAATTACATTCATGGCGGCGGGTACGCCTTCAAATACCGGGTACATCCGGGCAATTAAAAATACTCCCGCCGCTACCATTGTCGCCGCGTGAATGAGTGCCGAAATTGGTGTGGGACCTTCCATGGCATCGGGTAGCCAAACGTGCAAAGGAAATTGCGCCGATTTAGCCGCCGGACCCAAAAACACCAAAATAGCAAACACAATTGCTAGTAAATTGCTGATCGAACCCGATTCAACCAAAGCTTGGAGGCGATCGCCCATAATTTCAAATTCAAAGCTTCCGGTTGCCCAAAATAGACCCAAAATGCCCAACAATAAGCCAAAGTCACCCACACGGTTAACTACAAAAGCTTTTTGTGCAGCATCGGCGGCGGGTTTGCGATCGTACCAAAAACCTACCAGCAGGTACGAACACATCCCCACCAATTCCCAGAAAATGTAAATTTGCACTAAGTTCGGGCTAACTACCAAACCCAACATAGAGGAGCTAAATAAGCTCAAATACGCATAAAATCTCACATATCCAGAATCGTGAGCCATGTAGCCATCGGTATAAACCATGACCAGTAAAGCTACCGTAGTTACGATTACCAACATTAGGGCTGTTAGGTGGTCGATAGTGTAGCCCATGTTGAGGTGAAAGTTTCCTGCTGCTGCCCATTCCAACGTATAGGTATAAGTTGGATGTCCGCTAATTTGACTTGCCAGCAAGGCAATAGAGAGCGCCATCGCCCCACCAAGCAAGGACACGATAAATACAGCGTTTAGCTGCCGCAAGCGGTTTGTCACCTCGCTTACTGAGATTAACCCTAGACCGACTAGCATTGCCCCTAAAAGAGGTAATACTGGAATTAACCAGGCATATTGATAGATTGTTTCCATCACTGACGACTACTTTGAGAATTTTGTATTGGTATTGAGCAAACTGTTAATAGTTGTAACATATAGGTTTTGCTATAAAATATCCCACCCGAAAGAATCCGAGCGGGATATTTGTTGAAAGATTCCAAATTTACAATATTGCTTAACTTATTCGGCGACTATTTAAGCCGAACGCCGATGTTGCCAATTGTCAATTGTTAAGGAATCATTAGGTATATTTGGGTAGCTAGTCCTAATTTCTTCTAAAATTACCCGCAACTCCCTAGGACTATGAAAATCCTCAAGGCGATCGCGGACTTTGCCATTTTCAATTAAAAGCAATGTAGGTAGATTAGTCATTCGATAAGTGTTAGAAAGCTTGAAATTCTCATCAGCATTAACTTTTACCAATTTAATCTGACTATTGCAACAGCTATGAAATTGCAATAGTAGCGGCTGAATCAGTTGGCATAAACCACACCAAGGAGCGCCAAAATCGACTAAAACCGGAATGGGTGATGCTAATACTTCCTGCTCAAACGTGCGATCGCTAACTGACAACACCATAAGCTTTTAACCTTAAATTTATAGATATTTGCTATGCAATTAGAGCTATCAGTTTTAAATTGATATCAACATTATTACGGTTAACTGCGTTTGCCTAATAACTTATTGTGGTTCATGCTACATCTATTTGGGATCAATTTCAGTATCAGAAACGAACATTAAACCATAGAAATTATCTGTAAGTTTACCTAATTCAATCCCATAAGCACAATGGTTAGCTCTGTCAGGAATTGATACCGCAGCGCGCTTTTACCAATTAACGCGGCTAGTAGCACTAATTAAAAGGGGGTGAGATAACCACAGGGCAATAATAAAAATAGCTACACCTAGATAAGATAGGCGGAGATATTCAGTAATCTTAAACGTCTGCTGTCCGCGCAGCATCGCTAAAAAAGGCACAATGGAAGTCCGAGACTTAACGCGCTCAAAAGCTTCACCATAGCGGGATGCTAAACGGCGATCGCCATGCCAAACTCCAAATAGATGATGCAGTACTAAGCCGATGGAAGTAACTAAAGTAAAACTCGTCCCAATCCATAGAGTATGAGCTATACACCACAGGACTTGACCGACCATTTGCGGATGACGAGTAATGCGAATAATTCCCGTTTCAAATAAATGAACTTCAGGTTTTTGAATTGCAGCAATTTCTAGCAAATTAAAGGTTGCTGGATAAAGAAACAAAAAAGAAATCGCGGACATTATCCAAACAAAGTTTCCCACACCCGGAACTCCTTGTACTTGCCATAGTTGAGCGCCATCGTAGCGGTGGTTGAAAAAATAGATAACTAATACAACAGCCAAAGGTAAGCTAACTAAAGCAAAAATAACCCGGTACAACCGAGCGCCAATGATTTTTTCAGCAGATGTGCGCCAAGCCGCTAAACCACTGTGTGCGATCGCAAATCCAAGTAAAAGACCCAAAATAATAAAATGGCTGGGTGTTAACCAAACAGGTAAATTCATGTACTAATTTTCGCAGCCTACAACCTAAATTCCTTGTCTTCTTTAATCTATACCGACCGTGCAAATATATACTAGACACGGCATTTATAGAGCAAGTGGTATGACGGAAGATTTAGCTAAGTTGATGAAGGAACAAGTCGGTAAAGCCGCAGCACAGCGCGTAAAATCAAATTCTATTGTGGGGTTGGGTACAGGTTCAACTACCGCTTACACAATTCAATTTCTCGGCAATTTCCTTAAGTCTGGCGAACTAACAAACATTGTCGGGATTCCTACCTCTTTTCAATCGGAGGTTTTAGCAAAACAGTATGGTATCCCTTTAACTACTCTAGACGCGGTAGATCGGATTGATATCGCCATTGATGGAGCAGATGAAGTAGATCCTCACAAAAACTTAATCAAAGGCGGTGGCGCAGCCCATACCCGCGAGAAAGTTGTAGACTACTTAGCCGAGAAATTTATTGTCGTTGTAGATAGCTCAAAAATTGTAGAACGCCTGGGTTCTAGCTTTCCCGTCCCTGTAGAAGTCATCCCCATGGCACTTTCGCCAGTAATGAGAGCAATTGAAAAGTTAGGCGGAAAGCCAGAGTTGCGGATAGGAATTAGAAAAGCTGGTCCTGTAATTACCGATCAAGGCAATATGGTAATTGATGTCAGATTCGACTCTATCGACGACCCCGCAGATTTAGAAAGAACCTTAAACAATATCCCCGGAGTCTTAGAAAACGGTATATTTGTGGGCGCTACCGACTTAGTTCTAATTGGCGAAATTGTTGATGGTCAACCTAAAGTTAGAGAACTTTAAACTTGCCTAAATATAGCATCGGCAACGCGGCAGACATCGCGCATTTGGGCTACATCGTGAACTCGTAAAATATCCGCACCCGTCGAAATCGCCGCACAACAAGCGGCGGCGGTTCCCCATACGCGGTCTTTGGGGTCTGGCTTATCAATGATGCGCCCAATAAAGCTTTTGCGAGATGCGCCTACTAAAATCGGGCAATTAAGCGACTTAAAAAAGCTTATGTTTCGCAGAATCTCTAGATTTTGCTGCTGATTTTTGGCAAAACCAATACCTGGATCGATAATAATTTTAGAAGGATTTACGCCATAAGACTTCGCACTTTCAATTTGACGCTCTAAAAACTGATAGATTTCCCCTAACAGATTTTCATAATCAGTCATTTGTTGCATTATTTGCGGCGTACCGCGCAAGTGCATTAAAACAATGGGTAGGTTTAAGTCAGCAACGGTTGTCAGCATCTCACTATCAAAAGTACCGCCAGATATATCATTAACTATATCTGCCCCCGCATTAACAGCCGCTTTAGCAACGACAGCGCGGGTTGTATCTACAGAAATAGGGATAATAATCTCTTGGCGTAATACCTCAATTACAGATAAAACTCGCTCTAATTCCTCCTCTAAAGATATCTGTACCGCCCCCGGTCGCGTCGATTGTCCGCCGATATCAATTATGTCTGCACCAGCTTCTACGAGCTTCTGAACCTGTGCTAAAGCTTCCCTAGGTGTAGCAAATTCTCCACCATCGCTAAAGCTATCGGGAGTGACATTGACTACTCCCATGAGATAGGTACGTTTTCCCCACTCAAAAGAGCGATCGCGAATTTCCCAAGCTGGAACAATCATTTTTTGGTATCAGCTATTTATAATTAACTAACTGAGCAAAACTATCCGGTTCTAAACTGGCACCACCTACTAAAGCCCCGTCGATTTCAGGTTGCGCCATAATTTCATCAATATTACTCGGCTTTACCGAGCCGCCATATTGAATTGAAACGTTAGCATTGCTTAATTGAGAACGAATTAAACCAATTACTCGATTAGCTTCTACGGCTTCGCAGGTGTCACCCGTTCCAATTGCCCATATTGGTTCGTAAGCAATAACTAAATTGTCCTGATCTACACCGACTAAATCTAGTTTTAGCTGCTTTGTAACGGTGCTTTCAATTTCCCCTGCGTCTCTTTGCTGCTTCGTTTCCCCTACGCACAAAATCGGAATTAGATCGTACTTTTGCGCCGCCAACAGCCGTTTATTTACAGTTTCGTCTGTTTCGCCAAAATACTGTCGCCGTTCGCTGTGACCGACAATAACGTAGCGAGTGCCAATCTCTGCCAGCATTTCTCCAGAAATTTCTCCAGTATAAGCGCCGCTATCTTCCCAGTGGACATTTTGAGCGCCTAGCTGAATGCGGCTACCGTGCAGGTTTTTTGATAGCTGATTGAGATCGGTATAAGGAACGCATAATACAACTTCCCGATCTTCTGGGGTATGTTCCAAACTCGGCATAAATCCTTGTAAAAACTCTAGGGACTCTGCCTGAGTTTTAAACATTTTCCAATTTCCGGCAATAACAATTTTCCGCACAGCTAACTCAACAAAGACAATACCGATCGTAAACTCCAGTTTAAAGCTTAAGGGGACGGGCTGATTATATGATTAGTGAAATATCAGCAGCATTAATAATGAAGTGAGCATAACTTATGGTTGATATACTTTATAGTGCAATTCCTCCAAATAGCGAACTATATTCACGCCTTCACAGTGAGAAGGCACTTACCACCCTTTTAGTTTGGCTTTTTCCCTATGGTTGCGGCATTTTCCGCTTTTTTGAAATTGAGCCTGATGAAATTGATGAAATTCTTGAAAATGTGGTTGAAGTATATCCAGAGATATTTGAGTCACAAGTAGAATTAAATCGGTAATAGCTGAATTTCGCTCTCAGTTGACCCTTACTCGGCAAGCCTTTCCAGGAATTGAAGATCGAACAGCAATGCTAGAAAAATCATGGCAGGAAATTGAACAGCGTTTAGTACAAGAGCTATCAAGAAGACAAGTTACTAATGCTGAGGCATTTGTGCAAAAGTTATTAGAAGGCGATCACACTTTTGCCCCAGATTTGCTATCAGCAGAGGAAGGAGATTCATTAGGACTTATATCTCATGAGTTAGTTAGGGAAGGAGCCAGCCTTTTTCGGCAAATCGATCCTAAAACACTATTTGCAGAAAATGAAGATTGGTATCTTGAGCAATTAAAGGATTTGAAAGCGTTGTATCTTGACGCAGACGAGCATAATGAAGTGATATTAGTTGGATCTGGTTGATTGATAACTACAGCAAGCGTAGTTGACCGTTTTGCTTATTCTCCGCACTTTCGCTAACGGTATCAAACCAAACTTTCTCAGTCTTGGCAGATAGCAGTTTATGGGCAGCTTCGAGCATTAAACCAGATATCTCTTTGAGGTCTTGGCGATTATTTATGTAAGCTGTCAATGCTTCCATCGGGTCAATAGCACTACTTGCTCCTAATTCTGGCAAACGCGGTCTAGCTAACTGACTCATCAATTCTGGTTGAATTGTATAACTGTGCGCTGGACTAAGGGCGTTATGAACAGCAGCATTATCAATTTTATCTATTTGTTCAGAGCCGAGTTGATAAATTAGCCTCACTACCGCATCCTCAATAGTGTATTTTGCGATCGCTTTTATCAATTGCTCGTGTGGTTCAGTCGCCTTAGATATATCTACTTTAATTGTCTGAAACTTCCTTACGGGCAATGGGCAAAATTCCCACTCGGCTTTCCCCCGTTCTAATGCAACTTTGACATAGCCTTTATCTTCTTTTTCTTCGCTAAAATCAACGCGCTCAATGCTACCCGGATAAATTACTGGCGGGTCATTAGATTTATTGAGGTTTTGGTGGCGGTGGACGTGTCCTAGAGCCACGTAATCAAAGCATGGACGGGTAATTAACGACAAGGGAACAGTAAAGCCTTTTCCTACCGCTAAGAGGCGTTCAGCGCCCAAATTAGCATTGTCAACCATTAGGTGTCCTAAAAGTACCGTTGGCACATCTGGATCTAAACGACGAACTTCTCCTTCCATTGCCGTTCGCAGACGTTCAATCAACATATCGTTGATATCGGTAATTGATAAACCTTCGGTTTCTGGGCGGGTAAGCAAAGTTGAACGAGTCAGCCAAGGAAGCGTCACTATTTGGACTGCACCATTACGGGTTTGGATGAGATGAGTAGTTAATCTGTCACCTACAACAAATCCCGGCACGCCCAAGGTACGATAAATACATAAACTCGCCCCTCCCATTCCTTGTGAATGCTGATCGTGGTTGCCTACTAGCAACACTGTAGGGATTTGAGCATCAACTAAGCGGCGAAATTGCGTAGCAAACTTTTCTTGAACGTAAGGCGGCGGTGTGGCATCGGGAAAGGCATCGCCGCCAAATAATACTAAATCTACTGGCTCAGCTAAGGCATGGTCAATACATTTAGACAATGTACTAACAAAATCCTCCAAACGTGTATTCAAACCAGTTTCGGGGTTAAGCTTGCCGTGAGTAAAGCCGCTTCCCATGTGGATATCAGACAGATGGAGGATTTTTAGCATTTATAACTTACCGTACCAAGTGCGAGTTTGTAGAAGCAGAAAAATAGAGGCGTTTTAGATGTGAATGCCACATTCAGTTTTGCCCATTCCCCGCCAGCGTCCAGCGCGTTCGTCTTCACCTTCGCCTACTTGGGTAGTAATGGGTTCATCGCCAATGCTGGGGTAGCCTTGATCGTGGAGTGGGTTGTAAATTACTTTATGTTCGGCAACGTATGCCCAAGTTTCTTTGCGCGTCCAACTAGCTATAGGGTTGACCTTGAGGCGCTGTTTGCCATCTACTTCAAATATAGGCATATCTTGACGGGTGTTTGCTTGATCGCGCCGCCGTCCGGTAATCCAAGCTGTGGTATTTAGTTCTGCAAGTCCCCGTTGCAGGGGTTCAATTTTGGTGATTTGATGAAATTGGCTAATATCTTTATCCCACAATGCTTCTCCGTACTTGGCAACGAAGGCTTTCCGGCTGTCAAGGTCTGGCATTTTGTAGGTTTTGAGGTCTAGGTTATATAACTCTTTGACTTTGCCTACCAATTCTAAGGTTTGGGGGAAGTGGTACAGCGTATCGAGAAATATTACCGGAATTGGATGCTGAAGATCGCGGTAAAGTATATCGGTGATAACGATATCGTCTACGTTGAAGGCACTGGCTTGAACTAATCCAGTAGAAATATTTTCAACACACCAAGCTAAAACATCTCTAGGATGGGCGGTGTCGTATTTTTGGTTTAGTGCAGCTAAATCAAAATTGGCGGCTAGGTTGGGCGATTCGGTGGAAAGGCTCATAATTATTTTTGTTACTTCTTATTCCAGAATATCGAAATATGCCGCTCTCTAGGAAGTGTAGTAATTTTACCTTTGTAATTTAATCGGATTAACAATAATGCAATTGATTTTGTACAGTAAACCTGGTTGCCACTTGTGCGAAGGTTTGGAGGAAAAACTACAGCAAATCCGCGTTAATTTCAATTTTGACTTAGAAATTCGCGATATTACGAGTCGCCCCGACTGGTTTAATCTCTATGAATACGAAGTTCCCGTACTCTGTAGAGTGTCTGCGGGTAAGGAAGAACTTTTACCTCGTCCTTCGCCTCGCGCTAGTACAATGCAAGTGCAGCAAATGTTACAGAAATATTTATCGAGTGATGGACAATCAGCCCAATTAGGTGAGGTGTAATCAATATGAAATTAGGCGAATTGTTAGCCCAAGTTAGCGGTATTTCCCTGTCGCCCCAACATCCATTGCTGGATGAAGAAGTAAAAGGTTTAACTACTAATTCTCATGCTTGTCAACCAGGAGACTTGTTTATTGGAATGCCCGGAACACGGGTAGATGGCGGCGAATTTTGGAGTAGCGCGATCGCATCAGGGGCTATTGCAGCCCTAGTATCCGCTCCAATTGCCGAAAATACCAATAACCCTGTTTTAATTGGCGCTACCGATATGGTAGCGGCTTGTGCGGCGGTAGCAGCAGCTTTTTATGGGCATCCTACCAAGCAAATTCAGCTTGTGGGCGTTACGGGGACTAATGGCAAAACTACTACTACTCACTTAATAGAATTTTTCCTTAACGAAGCTCATTTATCTACCGCCTTAATGGGTACGCTTTACACTCGCTGGGCGGGTTTTGAAAAAATTGCCGCTCACACCACACCTTTTGCAGTGGAATTACAACAGCAGTTTGCCGAAGCGTGTGACGCTGGCTGTAAGTTTGGCATTATGGAAGTTAGTTCTCACGCTTTGGCACAAGGAAGGGTTACTAGCTGCGAGTTTGACGTTGCCGTATTTACTAACTTGACTCAAGACCACCTTGATTATCACAAAGATATGGAGGACTACTTTAATGCCAAAGCGTTGTTATTTAACCCCGAATACCTGCACGGCTTAGCAATAATCAATATTGACGATCCTACAAGCCTCCGTCTAATTAACCAAATTCAATCTCCTGTATGGCGTTATAGTGTGAGCGATCGCACAGCAGAACTATATACCAGCAATTTGCAATACCAACCATCGGGGGTTAGCGGTACTCTCCATACTCCCAAAGGTGATGTAGCTTTCAATTCGCCTCTAGTCGGTCAGTACAACTTAGCAAACCTTTTAGCGGCGGTAGGTACAGCAATATATTTAGGAGTAGATTTACAACTAATTGCTGAAAAATTGCCCAATTTTCCGGGCGTACCCGGACGGATGGAAAGAGTGCAGATATCGCCAAATCAAGACATCAGCACGATTGTAGACTATGCTCATACGCCAGATAGTTTAGAAAACTTACTCAAAGCCGCCCGTCCTTTTATTCGCGGTAAAATGATCTGCGTTTTTGGTTGTGGCGGCGATCGTGATCGCACTAAACGCCCAAAAATGGGTAAAATAGCTGCCGAGCTTGCCGATGTCGCTGTGGTAACTTCCGATAATCCCCGCACGGAAAACCCCGAACAAATTTTGCAAGATATCCTTGCTGGGATTCCTTCAACAGTTAAACCAATAGTAATATGCGATCGCGCGGCGGCGATTGATGAAGCGATAACTCAAGCTCAACCTGGCGATGGCGTACTAATTGCTGGCAAAGGTCACGAAGATTATCAAATTCTAGGTACAGAAAAAATCCACTTCGACGATCGCGAACAAGCAAAGAATGCTTTGAGCAAACGTTTGGCTAGTTAAGGCTGAATAAACAACGCCATACTTATTGACCTTAGCTGTTAGCAACCGTTCTGCTAATTGCTAATTAGTGAAAGCTCCTATAAAGTACCATCAAGGCATTATCAATAAAAATAAGTATGGTCAGTTCTTTTAAACAATCTTTTAGCCTTTATGAATTGAGTCTTAATACCGAGTATCCTCCGCAAGTGTTGCCTGTTACTCCTGCTACATTGTTAGCTTTAGTACGGGCAACAATTGACTTGCTAATTGAGCATAAAATTTGCGCCCAATTTTGGGTTAAACTACCACCAGGCAAGCTCTGGCAGTCTGAAATTCAACGCTATAACTTAGCTAACTTAAGTAAAGGTATATACAATTGCTCTGTTACTAAAGCTACAGAAAACAATCTTATTACTCCGTCAACATCAGTAAAGTTGAACCCTACAAGTCAGTTGCAACGCGAGTATTTTTTATTAGTTTTGTCGCCTCAATTTTGTAGTTTAGCCTTGGCACACCGTCGCCGCATTCAGCGTCAAGGTACAGTAACTAGAGTTCTTTCTAAGTCAAAAACCGTCAATAGACCAAAGCAAAATTCTTCTCTAATAGCTATTTGCGCTTACGAAACTCCAGTAATTGAGCGCGTACTAGAAGGAATTAAACGAGAAGTTGCTGCGGTGACAATGAAAAATTTAACTAAAAAAACAATTTCAAGCAGTCAATCTAAACTTACAGAACTATTGCATGACTGGGATTCTTTATTTACGGTAGTACCAACCCAAGGAACGTTAATTAATCAATTAGCAATCAAACAATTGCAACGCTCCGATGAAATTCTCCGTAAAACAAAACTTGAACGTCCCATTAGGTTACAACAGCAAAATCAAGATCTGCTCAATACAGTCAATCTTAAAGACGAATTACTCCGTCGTGCAAGTCAAGAGCTACGCACACCGCTAACTAATATGAAAACAGCACTAAGCTTGCTGAATTCACCCCACCTCAAACCACCGCAAAGAATGCGTTATTTACAAATGCTGCATACAGAGTGCGATCGCCAAAATTCGGTAATTAATGGTTTACTAGAATTACTCCAAATCGATCAAACCCAAAAATACACGCCTTTGCAGCCTGTACGCCTCAGCGAAATTGTGCCAGGAGTAGTAAGCACTTATCAACCATTGGCACAGGAAAAAGGGATTATGCTTGCCTATACCGTGCCAGAACAACCCCCCGCCGTACTATGTTTCAACTCTTGGCTAAAGCAAATAGCGATCAATTTATTACACAATAGTATTAAGTTTACGCCCCGTGGAGGTCAAGTTTGGGTGCGATCGCGTCTGATGGGCGATTGGGTTATGCTTGAAGTTCGAGACACAGGAATTGGCATTGGAGAACGAGATATTCCGAGAGTATTCGATCATTTTTACCGCATCCGTCCCACAGCAGATGATAGTAGCGGTGCAGGTTTAGGTTTAACTATTGTTCAACAGCTTTTGCAACGCTGCGGCGGCTCGATTTCAATCAAAAGCAAGCCAGGAGAAGGCTCTACTTTTACAATATTATTAGCCACTGCTCCCGCCCCGCCAGCCAATTGAGTTACGTCTTCCTAGCAACTAGGTTGATACAACGGCGGATAACTCAAATCCATAGGCAAGAAAATAGTCAATACTTCTCCCTCGTGGGGGCGTTGTCTGACAATTAGTTTGCCACCAATTGCCTGAAATAAATATTTTGTTGCATTGAGATTCAAGCTAATATTCCCAGTTTCTGGCTGAAACGTCAGCAATTGACCTAAAGATTTGACTGTAGGGGTGACAGAATGGGACGGTACAGACTTGTCGCCTACATCACCTTGAGATTGATGCAGCAGTTGCAATTTTAATTGATTGCCTGCGGGAATAACTTGGACTTGAATGTGACTACCCGCCGTCAAATTGCGAGTAAAGTTCTCGATCAAACCCGTCAACACTTGGTCTAGTATAGTTGGATCGCTAACTACCGTAGGCAAATGCTTGGGTAAAACCACATCCAAAGTTAAGTTGCGCCGATTGGCTTGTTGTTGCCATCGGGGAATGCTTTGATGTAGTACCTGCGCTAAAGACATCGCTGTCAGTTGAGTTACTTTATTGGGGACAGCAGATTTTTCGACTAATTCCGCCGCCCTAAATATTAATTCCATCCGATTTACTTGCTCGGTACACTCGCTGTCGATAACTTCTAAACGTTTTTTGACTTCTGGTGCTAAATCTTGACGCTTTAATATCAATCGAGTCAAGGTGCGGATAGTTGTTAGCGGAGTACGCACTTCATGAGCAAAAGCTTGTAACAACTCTATATCTGAGCGGTGAGAATTTTGGGTAACTAAATGTTCTTCTTTTGACTTAGTTTCATTAGTTGCTATTAGCTGCGAGTGCTTGAGTAACAAATGACTAAAATCAGTCACTGTGCGGTAATGCGGCTCTACTGGGTAAAACTTTGCAACCAAATCGTCCAATTGACCGATCGCCAAATGGGGGTTAGATAATAGTAAACGCGATCGCAATAATTGCCATACTTTAACCGCTTCCTCTGGTTGAAAAGAAAACCTAAAAGCTTTATTACCTTTACTATCAAAGCCTAAAACCAACAGCAAACCAAACTTAGCTGTCAAAACTAAGCAAAACTGTTCTTCCGCCAAAGGATCGTTATCTAGTAACGAAAGCTGTTGCGAGTTAATAAGTTGATTTGAAATAGTTGCATTAGCAGGCGGTAACTGGAGGGGAATTTCTGCACTTTTTTGAGCTACAAAAGTCCATGTTGGGATGCTAAGGAGAGTGCGATCGCTCCACGGTGGTGTAGAACTAGCAAATATTACTCCTTGGGGAGAATGATGGCGATCGCTCCTACTATCTATGATTTGTAGTATAAATTCCTCAGTCGCAGAAACTGCCGTACTCCATTCTTGTTCTGCTTGAGCTTGTAATTGTACTGGCAGCAATCTAGAATCACCACAAAAAGGTTGCGCCTGGTCAAATTTCCAGGCTAAGGTTTCATTTAGGCTAGGCAATATCCATTTTTGCACGATTATTTGCCCCTTCAACAGCTACAAATCACTTAGCTTACATAGTTTACTTATTACAAGCTTATAGATCTTAAGGTAATAGGGACAGTCGTAGAACCGAACCCCCAAGTCGCAATTGCCGCTAAAAATATCTTTACCAAATAGAAGATTTTAGTTAATTATTGTCGGCTCTCTCTATTGATAGATAGATGCAAATATTCTTTCTGTAGACCGATGAAATATAAGTATAAAAAAGCGACAACTATAACGTTAGCGAAAATAAATATTTAATTTTTATATTCATGCTAATCATGTCCAATTAGTAAAAGAGGAGAAAAAAATGACAGTAGGTCTTCATAAACGGGCAGTTGGTGTATTTGGTACTCGCTCAGCAGCCGAACAGGCACTCTACGAGTTAAATGACTCCGGTTTTCCGATGAACAAAATCTCGGTAATCGCTCAAGATGACAAGCAAGACGATATAGCAGGGGTTGATGTCCAAGATAAAGTAGGCAATAAAGCCGATGAAGGCGCTGGTGCAGGAGCGCTGACTGGTGGAGTATTAGGAGGCGCAACAGGCTTGCTTGTAGGCTTGGGAGCTTTAGCAATTCCTGGCGTAGGTCCAATTGTGTTGGCTGGTGAAGTAGCAACAGCTTTGGCGACAACTCTAGCTGGTGGTGCTCTTGGTGCAGCGGCGGGCGGCTTGATTGGTGCTTTGGTTGGTTTAGGAATCCCTGAAGAAAGAGCCAAAGCTTACAACGATCGCGTATCTAGAGGTCATTACTTGGTACTGGTAGACGGTAGCGATGCTGAAATTGCTAAAGCAGAGGCAATTTTAACTAGCAGAGGAATTGAAGATTTTGGAATTTACGATATACCTGGTAGCCATACAGCAAATGCTGGTTATGAAACTCCAGGAGTAAGCACTTCTACCACAACTAACGTAGTTAGTGATCGCGATACCCTAACTACAGGCGATCCTAAAGTTGTAATTGTTGATCGTCGGGAAGAAATTTAGTTAGTTCCACAGCTAGTCAAAATTGTGGAAAGAGAGCTTATATCCTCTTTTCCTCCTTTTTAAGGGGGGAAACGCAATATGGAGTAAGAATAACTGCTTGGGGCGATCGCTTACCCATCAAGTTTTAGAAAAGTTACGAGGTAGAAATGAAGAAATTTATTCCTTTTATAATTGGAAGTTTATTAGTCGTCGGCGCGGTTGGTTGCCAAGACACAGCTAAAACTAGCAGCGATGCCCCTGATACTGCGGAAGAAAATGTTGCCGCACCAGCACCAAGCGATGCCGCGCAAATTAAAGAAGACGCAACTAGCGAAGTTCGTAGAGATCAGCTAAATTCTGATATTAGAGCGCGAGAACAGCGTAACAACGCTACTGGTGGCGATGCTGATAGAACTGATGGAGACTTGCAAAGCGAAGTGCGTAGTAAGTTAGAAGCAAACCTCCCAGCTAGTCAATTAGGCGTTGAAGCGGAAGACGGCTTAGTAACGGTAAGCGGTACAGTTCCCACTGCGGAACAACTACAAAGAGTTGAACCCTTGGCAAAAGAAATCAAAGGGGTAACAAGCGTAAAAGTTGACGTTCAAGTCAAGCCTGCAACGTAGTTAGTTAGTTGGGAAATACCCAAAAGTGGAGTAGGGGTGCATTGCGCCCCTACTCCACTTTTAAGTTATTTTGGGAACATTTTTAAGGCAATTCCCGCTCTATCTCAAAGTTCTAGATAACTGCTTTCAACGCAGCGATCGCTTTGTCAATATGATTTGGCTGATGAGTAGCCATTACTGAAAATCTAATTCTACTTGTAGGAACTGTAGGCGGACGAATTGCGGGGGCGAAAATTCCCGCATTTTTTAGTCCAGATGCGGCTTGCAGAGCAGCCGTCGCACTAGAATATTGACAACAGACAATTTGCGACTGGGAATCAATTATTGGTAGAGGCAATTGTTGTTTTAGGTAGGCGACATTATCCCATAATTGTTGACGACGCTCAGGTGAAGTGCGAATAATTGTGATCGCTCTAATTGCGGCGGCGGTATCGGCGGGGGAAAGCGCTGTACTATAAATCCAACTAACAGCGCGGTTACGCAAGAAATCAATTAAAAATTTTGAACCTGCAACAAAAACGCCCAAACTACCTATTGCTTTACTCAAAGTCCCGACTTGAATAAACATGCTATTTGAAATGCCAAAATGCTCCGCACAACCTGCGCCCGTAGCTCCAAATACGCCTGTAGCATGAGCTTCATCAATTAGTAGCATACAATTGAATTGTTGCGCTAAGTCTGCAAGCTGGAGTAAAGGGCATAAATCGCCATCCATACTAAAAACGCTATCGGTAATAATTAGACAACGGCGAAAGTTCTGGCGTTGCTGAGATAGCAGGTTCTGGAGAACTTCAATATCTTTGTGAGGATAATCAATAACTGTTGCACCGCTAAGAATCGCCCCATTTTTGAGGCAAGAATGGTTATAAGTATCCGATAAAATTAAATCGCGTTTGCCAACTATTGCCGAAATTGCGCCAATATTCGCCAAATAACCGGAACTAAATACTAAAGCATCTTCAGTTTGCTTGAGCGATGCGATCGCACATTCCAATTGACTATGCAACTCTCGATGTCCGCTAAGTAGCCGAGAACCTGTGCTACCCGTACCAAATTCAGTTGTAGCAGCGATCGCACTTTGAATTAGGCGAGCGTCTCCCGCCAATCCCAAATAGTCATTACTAGCAAAATTTATAACTTCTTTTCCTGCTAATTGGACTACTGCACCTGGTTTACCTTCAATTGCCTGCACCGAGCGATACCAGGACGCACGGCGAATAGTATTTATTGCTGGTTCTATCCAATCGTAAGGATCGCATTTCATTGTAAAAGGTAGATTTGAAACAGAAAAAGCATAATAGCAAATAGAGACTGCAAATAAAGTGCGATCGCATATTTATAAAACTAACTATCATTATGCCAATTATCGAGGCTGAAAACCTCAGCAAAGTCTACCCCGTCGCCGTCAAAGAACCCGGACTGCAAGGAACAATTAACCACTTTTTTCACCGCACCTACCGTGCTGTAGACGCTGTAAAACAAGTTTCTTTTCAAATTGAGCCGGGGGAAGTAGTGGGCTTCTTGGGGGCAAATGGAGCCGGGAAAACCACTACATTAAAGATGCTCACCGGGCTAATTCATCCCTCATCTGGCAAAGTAAAAGTTGCTGGATTCACCCCCTTTGGGCGCAAATCAGCCTTTTTGCAGAAAATCACCCTAGTTATGGGGCAAAAACAGCAGTTAATCTGGGATTTACCCGCCCTAGACTCCTTAAAAATCAATGCTGCTATTTATGGCATTTCTGACCAAGAGTACCGAATGCGAGTCGGAGAACTTACAGAAATGCTATCTCTGCAAGACAAGCTCAAGCAACCCGTGCGCAAACTATCCTTGGGCGAACGCATGAAAGCCGAATTTCTCGCCGCCTTATTGCACCGCCCCCAAGTATTATTTTTAGACGAACCTACATTAGGGCTAGATGTAAATGCTCAAGTAGGAGTACGGGATTTTTTGCGCGAATACAATACCAAATATGGGGCGACAATCCTGTTAACCAGCCACTATATGGCAGATATTACCGCTTTGTGCGATCGCGTCTTAGTTATCCACCAAGGACAATTGGTATACGACGGCGGCTTAAATAAACTAATTGACAACTTTGCTCCTTGTCGAGAAGTAAAAGTCGAACTTGCTCATCCGTTACCGGAAGCCAAACTATTACTCTACGGTGAAATCAAAGCGTTAGAGGGGCAATCTGTCAGATTTCTAGTAGAGCGCGATCTCCTAACTCGTACCGTAGCCAAGATGTTATCCGAATTGGAAGTAGTAGACTTAACCGTAACCGAACCTCCAGTTGAAGAAATAATCGGGCGAGTTTTCAACGCCGGAGGCGTGTCATGAAGGCAGTTTTAAAAAAAGCAAAAGTGTTATCAGTGGTTTACTACGCCTATATGATGGAATATCGCGCCGAGCTATTTTTGTGGGCATTGTCTGGTAGTTTGCCGTTAATTTTGATGGGCGTGTGGTATCAAGCTGCCCAAGGCGGGCAATTTGGGCTAAGTCCTGTAGATTTTACTCGTTACTTTCTGGCAGTGTTTCTCATTAGGCAATTTACGACAGTTTGGGTAATTTGGGAATTTGAAAAAGAAGTAATTGAAGGAAGACTTTCACCCCGCTTATTGCAACCGCTAGATCCAGTCTGGCATCATGTCGCGGGACATTTTTCCGAAAGATTTGCCCGCTTACCTTTTGCCTTAGTCCTAATCGCACTATTTTTCGTTATCTATCCTCAAGCATTCTGGATTCCTAGCTTAGGTAATATTTTGCTATTTGCTGTAGCGGCAATCTTTGCTTTTGCGTTGCGTTTTATAATTCAGTATACCTTTGCTTTATTTGCGTTTTGGACTGAACGGGCGAGTGCGATTGAAAGCTTGTGGTTTTTGCTGTACTTATTCCTTTCTGGGCTAATTGCGCCCTTAGAGATGTTTCCCGAAGGCGTACGCGAAGTATTACTATGGACACCATTTCCTTACTTAGTCCATTTTCCCGCCGCGCTATTAATCGGATTAAAAGATGTAAATGCAATCCAAGGATTTTTAGTCATGCTTGGTTGGGGGGGATTCTTTTTCGTCTGGAATCGCTGGCTGTGGCGTAAAGGACTCAAGCAATATTCAGGAATGGGAGCGTAACATCATTTGAACATGAAAGATATTCAAAATTTAGAGCTACCTGAATTACCGTCAACGGTCAAAGCTTAGTAAATTGTGCTACATATTCTTGTAAAAAGGTTTGTATAGGAATATGTATTACGAGATAATTCCTTGGGAATAAGCTTAAAGAACTTTACTGGTATGGTAATTAAATAAGAAGCTAATACTATTTATTTTTGATTATTGTATCGCCAACTACAACTATTTTTAATCGAAAGTAATCCTTAAGACTCATCAGTTAATAGTTTATTCTAATAATCTAGAAAGAGGAAATTTTGGGAATAATTTTTTAAATTGATTCTTAGTCTAGATTGTAGGATTAAATTTATGTCTCAAAGTCAATCGCCTGAATTACCTTTAGAAATCAAACAACTTCCCGAACACGCTCAACAAATTTTTCTTGCTGCATTTGGTAGCGCTAAAGAAGATGGGATGAGTGAAGAAGCAGCCCTCAGCGTAGGCTGGAATAGTCTTAAAGACAGCTACGAACAAACTAACAGTGGCGAATGGAAGTTAAAACAAGAAGATACTAATATTCACAATAAATCTGTTCAATCTGGTGGCAACTAATCTTTTTTACTCGATTTGAACTGGTTTGAGAATTTTTAGCTTATCAGGAGAGTTATCTTGTTTAGATAGCTCTCTTTCTATCCATAACTTAAATACAATACTAGCTTAACGCAGATAATTATCAAACTATGTATTTAAAATTATCAAATGACTTTACCTAGTAACTATTATATTTTTAACAACTTGTCTCTCTAGTGGAAGATGTATCTCTAGAGAATAATTATTATAATGCTTAGCACAATCAAGATTTGGCAATAGCTAAATGCTAAAAAAGCTTACAAGTAGCTCTCAGTATCGTGTTTGCATACTATAGCTTTAAATTCTTTCACCTAATTAATAGGTAAGCTTTTGCTGAATTTCCATCAATATACTAGAAATTTGCTCATAAAGTCATCAAGATTTTATCGACAAAACTTTAGTCCAAATTCGTCAAAATTAAATCGATAAATAACTGGTTGAGATAAAATATGCCGCGAGAGAAAGCAAAGATAGACAATAATGGTGGTAACAAAGTTAGCACGACAAAAATGCGAGAGAATCGTTTAGCTACTCTCTCTGAATCATCGCAAATATCTGCATCTCAGCAAAAAAATCAAGCAACAAAGACCTTTACAACTGCGCCAGATTTAGTTTGCTTATCTCATTTGCGGTGGAATTTTGTTTTCCAAAGACCTCAACATCTACTTAGCCGTTGCGCCCAAGGAAGACGGGTATTTTTTATCGAAGAACCGATACTAAGCAACGATCCCGTAGGCAGGCTTGATATCAGTTCTCACGAGAGCGGAGTGCTGGTAATAGTGCCACATTTGAACGAAGCTTTGAGCAGTGAAGAAGTCACCGCCGCCCAAAAGTTATTGATTGATGGATTATTTGCCCAGTACCAAATCGAGCAGTATATCTGCTGGTACTACACGCCGATGGCTTTGTCGTTTACCGAGCATTTGCAACCATTGGCGATTGTGTACGATTGCATGGATGAATTATCTGCATTCAAAGGCGCATCGCCTACCCTTAAGAACAACGAAGCCCAGTTGTTTCACCGTGCAGACTTAGTATTTACAGGAGGGCAGAGTCTTTATGAAGCCAAACGAGATCGCCATCCTAACGTTTATTCATTTCCTAGTAGTGTAGATGTACCCCACTTTGCACAAGCAAGAAACATCACTCAAGAACCAGCAGATCAAGCAAACATTCCGCATCCGCGCTTAGGATTTTATGGCGTGATCGACGAGCGCATGGATCTCGAACTATTAGCTGGAATTGCCGCCGCTAGACCAGATTGGCACTTGGTCATGATTGGACCAGTAGTGAAAATTGACAGTGCAATGCTACCCCAAGGCGAAAATATTCATTACTTAGGTAGTAAAGACTATCAAGAGTTACCAAATTATTTAGCTGGGTGGGATGTGGCAATGCTGCCATTTGCCCGCAACGAGTCAACCCGTTTTATTAGTCCAACAAAAACTCCTGAATATTTAGCCGCAGGTAAGCCTGTAGTATCTACCTCAATTCGCGATGTTGTCCGTCCCTATGGGCAAGAAAACTTAGTAGAGATTGCCGACAGCGTGAGCGAGTTTGTTGCTGCTGCCCAAAATGTAATGCAAGAAGACTTAGCAGGATCAGGGTGGCGATCGCGCGTTGATACTTTCTTAGAACAGATTTCTTGGGATCGCAGTTGGGCATCAATGGTGAAACTGATTGATTCGGCTTTAGCAACGCGCGGACAAGATAATACGCAATCGCCAACAATTGAGCCGCCCAGCATTGTTACTAGAGAATATTTATTTGATTATTTGATAGTAGGAGCAGGTTTTTCTGGCAGCGTCCTGGCAGAAAGGTTAGCAACGCAGTTGGGGAAAAAAGTGCTGATTGTTGATAAGCGATCGCACATCGGCGGCAATGCTTACGACCATTACGACAATGCAGGCATTCTCGTTCACAAATATGGTCCCCATATCTTCCATACCAACAGCCGTGAAGTCTTTGAATACTTATCGCAATTTACCGAATGGCGCAATTATCAGCATCGCGTTTTAGCTAGTGTAGACGGTCAACTCGTACCCATTCCGATCAATCTCGACACAATTAATAAGCTGTACGGGTTATCGCTCAATTCATTCCAAGTCGAAGAATTTTTTGCATCGGTAGCTGAACCCAAAGAACAAATCGTAACTTCCGAGGATGTTGTCGTTAGCAAAGTAGGTAGGGAACTATACGAAAAGTTCTTTCGCAACTATACGCGCAAGCAATGGGGACTAGATCCATCTGAATTAGATAGATCGGTAACTGCGCGCGTTCCTACTCGCACCAACCGCGATGATCGCTATTTTACCGATACCTACCAAGCAATGCCTTTGCATGGTTATACGCGGATGTTCGAGAATATGCTGTCGCACCCGAATATCAAAATTATGCTCAATACCGATTATCGGGAGATTGAGAAGGCGATTCCTTGTCGGGAGACGATTTATTCGGGACCAGTTGATGAGTTTTTTGATTTTCGCTACGGCAAGTTGCCCTATCGTTCGCTGGAGTTCAAGCACGAAACACACAATACTGCCGTGCATCAATCAGCGCCAGTAATTAACTATCCCAACGAACAACTTTATACTCGCGTCACCGAGTTTAAATACTTAACAGGGCAAGAACACAACAAAACTAGCATTGTTTACGAGTTTCCCCGCGAGGAAGGAGATCCTTACTATCCCGTACCGCGCTCTGAAAATGCGGAAATTTACAAAAAATACAAGGCTTTAGCTGATGCTACTGCTAACGTGCATTTCGTCGGCAGGCTGGCGACTTACAAGTATTACAACATGGATCAAGTTGTCGCTCAAGCTTTAACGGTTTACAAGCAAGTTAGTAGCAAAAAATAGGGGAAGGGTTAAAGGAAAATTCAATCTCTGATAATAGACCTGTTGTGGAGTGCGATCTTTTGCCCCCCTAACCCACGCCAGATGCTTCAATCCGGGAAACCCGACGGGCGTAATGGCTCCCCAATTCTGGGGGGAACCGGATCTGAAGTCCCCCAAAGTTGGGGGATTTAGGGGGCGAGGAAGTGAATTCGTGCCAGAGTTCTAATTGTTAATCTTCCCTTAACTGACTTTGGCAAAAAGGCTAATATGCGCTTGTAAGAGGATGTAGATGAGTTCGCAATTGCTGAATACTCCGCCTTTGGAAATTTGGGCTGGTTTAGAGTGTACGGTTAATCGAGTAGGTGATGAATATGGCGACCAGTTAGAGCGAAACGGTCATGCTACGCGCTTAGAAGACCTAGAATTATTTGCCGAACTGGGGATAAGTGCTATACGTTACCCTGTACTGTGGGAGCGGACTGCACCCCATAGCTTAGAGGAACCTAATTGGTCGTGGGCAGACGTTCGGCTGAAGAAGTTGCAAGAACTTGGTATTTGCCCGATTGTCGGTTTAGTCCATCACGGTAGCGGTCCTAGATATACTAGCTTGGTCGATCTGGCGTTCCCAGAAAAATTGGCTGTGTTTGCGCGGATGGTTGCACAGCGCTATCCTTGGATAAGTCACTACACGCCCGTCAACGAACCCTTGACTACAGCTAGATTTAGCGGGTTGTACGGACACTGGTATCCTCATGGCAGAGATGACTTAACTTTTGCTCGTGCGTTGCTAAATCAATGCCGCGCGATCGCTCTATCTATGCAAGCAATCAGGGAAGTCAACCCCAACGCCCAACTCGTGCAAACTGACGATTTGGGGCAGATTTTTAGTACGCCGTTATTGGCATATCAAGCAGAACTAGAAAACGAACGCCGTTGGTTGAGCTTTGATTTGCTGTGCGGACGTTTAAATCGTGATCGCTCAACATGGGATTACTTGCGTTCGGCTGGGATTACAGAAGACGAACTAAATTGGTTTTTGGACAATCCTTGTCCGCCCGATATTATGGGGATTAACCATTATCTGACAAGCGATCGCTTTTTAGACGAGCGTTTAGAGCGCTACCCAAAATCGGCTCATGGCGGCAACGGACAGCACGCATACGCAGATATAGAAGCTGTTAGAGTTTGCGCTGAAGGTACTACGGGAGTAGGTAAATTGCTACAATCCGCGTGGCAGCGCTATAGTTTGCCCTTGGCTGTAACTGAGGTACATCTTGGCTGCACTCGCGAAGAACAATTGCGATGGCTGTATGAAGTTTGGCATTCAGCAAACGAGCAAAAACATAAAGGAGTAGATGTCCGCGCTATTACTGCTTGGTCGCTTTTAGGTGCATACGACTGGGATAGCTTGCTCACTCGCTTTGATGGTTACTACGAACCAGGTGTATTTGATTTGCGATCGCCTCACCCACGCCCTACGGCACTAGCGCGGGCGATCGCAAATTTAGCCCAAGGCATCGCCCCAAACCATCCATTACTAGATAGACCTGGCTGGTGGCATCGGCAAGAGCGGTTATTGTATCCGCCTGTAAGTTGCACGTTAGAGCCAGCAACAGACAAAAATATTCGCCCCTCCCTAATACGACCACTTGCTATAGTAGGAGCCACAGGAACGCTAGGACAAGCTTTTGCCAGGTTGTGCGAACTGCGAGGTATTTTCTATAGGTTGCTATCGCGTCAACGAATAGATATTACTAATCCTGCATCTGTAGAGGCGGCACTAAGCGAGCTTGATCCTTGGGCAGTGGTCAACGCTGCTGGATATGTCCGAGTAGATGATGCCGAACGCGAAGTTGATGCTTGCTTGCTTGCAAACGCTGAGGGTGCAGCAATCCTTGCTGCTGCTTGTGCCAAGCGTGAAATTCCCTTGCTAACATTTTCTTCAGACTTAGTATTTGATGGCAGTTTATCTACTCCTTATACCGAAAGCGATCCTGTTGCCCCTTTAAATGTGTATGGGCGCAGTAAAGTAATCGCCGAGGAGAAAGTTCTAGCTGCCAATCCTTCGTCGCTAGTAGTCCGCACCAGTGCATTTTTTAGCCCTTGGGATGAATACAACTTTGTTACCATCGCATTACGTGAATTAGCGGCTGGGCATACCTTTATTGCCGCAGATGATGCGATCGTTTCGCCTACCTACGTTCCCGATTTAGTTAACGCTAGCTTGGATCTATTTATTGACGGCGAGTGTGGCTTATGGCATTTAGCAAACCAAGGCGCGATCGCTTGGGCAGATTTAGCAAAATTAGCTGCAAAACAAGCTGGTGTAGATGGCAGTAAAATAATTGCTCGTCCCACGCAAGAGCTTGGATTTATGGCTCAACGCCCCACTTATAGCGTTCTTGGTAGTAATCGAGGCTTATTGCTGCCTTCGCTTGATAATGCGATCGCGCGTTACCTTCAGGAAAAAGCGCTTGAGTAGGTTCTGCTAACGCTCTGAAAAGGCACTTTCGAGCGAAAAAGGGGTAAAGGGTAAAAATTTCCCTTTACCCCTTACCCCATAACCAACTAATTAATTGTTAGCCATCTGGGTTTGATTTTCGTTTTGTGAGGGTTGTCCTTGGGAAATTTGCCCTTGCTGGTTTTGCTCTTGTAAACTAACAGTTACAACTCGATTTTTTTCTTCCTCAGCTTTGGGGAGTGTCAAACACAACACTCCGTTCTTAAACTCCGCTTGAACTTTGTCATTTTGAATTCGAGCAGGCAAAGGAATAACTCGTGCAAAGCTACCGTAGCGAAACTCAGAGCGACGCATACCTTTGTCTTCGTGTTTAATTTCTGTTTTCCGTTCTCCTTGAATTGCTACTGCTTCTGCTGAAACTTTCACATCAAGATCGTTCGCTTCAACCCCTGGAACTTCGACTTTTAACTTCACCTCATTAGGAGTTTCATGAATTTCCGTAGCAGGCATCATACTCATGCTATCAATGCGATCGCCATCGTTTCCAAGTCCACCGTTATAAGTCGTCATTTGGTCAAACAGTCGATTCATTTGTCACTGCATACTTTCAATTTCTCGGAATGGTTCCCAATGAATTAATGCCATAATTTTTCTCCAATTCAAAACAAATTTAGGTTAGTATCCCAGGCTTAGACATAAGTGCAAGCACTACTCAACTTCACGTCCCTCGGCGAAATTGGCTTTTCTTTACTTATGCAATCGGCTTTAATACTAGCTATCCGCTATCTTGGTCAAAGACTATCTAAAGTTGAGTTTAGTTTTAAACTTATCTGTGTTTCTCGATACAAGTTTGCAAATAAATAGCATTGAGCAAGCAAAGAAATTATACTGAGCGCGATCGCCTCAATACTTCACTTCTATTTGGCAGCAACTAACACTTGTCCTGTGTAACCTAATTCGCTGTATTGTCTAAAGACATCAATATCAAAGTTAATAAACCCTAGTTCGCATCTTAAGGCGTTAGTGCGCTGAAAAGGGAAAGAACTTGAGGGCGCGGTAGCTACTAAAGGAAATTGAAATTTTTAAACAGTTGACCCTGCCAGTGCTATTTTGTATCTAAATTTGGGGAAAATAGAAATAGTACATTAGGCTACATTTTGCCTTTTAGTAGGGCAAAATGTAGCCCCAGGATTCCAAATTGGAGCAGGCAGCAAGATGGTTCATAGTCTAGGTACTGCAACCTTTACAGAAGTTGATTTAGATGGGTTTGCAGAGGAGCTAAATCGAGACGGAATTTGTGTGATTCGCGGACTATTTGAGCGAAAACTGATTGAAGAGTGGGCAGTTGCTTTTGATGCTTTATTTCAAGAGCGGTTGCAGCGACCAGGTGGAGTAGCTCCTAGAGGAACTGCTCGCGGCTATGTCACATTGCCTTGGGTAGCACCCTTTGCCAATCCGGCAGTGTTTGCCAACCCAACTATTTTGGGCGTACTCAATCGCGTATTTTATCAAGAATACAAGCTGGTTCAGCTAGGGGCAGACATCCCCATGCAGGGATCTGAGTATCAGGAAATCCATCGTGATTTCCGTCCACTATTTTGCGATCGCATTGTTACGCCGCTCTATGCACTAGCAGTTAATTTTCCCCTAGTTGAAGTGACTGCCGAAAATAGCCCGTTTGAGATGGCGCGAGGAACTCACGTAATGCCGCGTGAGGAGGGATTGGTCAAGCTTCGCGCTGGGGAAATTGCCATGGAGCAATTTTTAATGCAGCCGGGAGATGTGATGGTGCGATCGCCCCTAGCACTGCATCGAGGTACCCCTAACCTCACACCGCAGCCACGCCCGATGATTGTGATGGGTTACGTCATGCACTGGCTCCACACCCACAAGGTAGATTTAACTCTTAAGCAGGATTACTATAATGGCTTATCGCCCCACCTTCAGCAGTTGCTTCGGTGTCAAACCGTGGAGCAGTTGCCTAAGGAGGCGATAGAAACCTACATAAACTTCCAGTATTGATGTCAACACAGACTTATACTAATCCGGTTTATCCAGATTACTTTGCCGATCCATTTGTTTGGCAGCATCAGGGTATCTATTACGCAATCGGGACAGGTTCTGCAGAAGCCGCAGGGCAGGTAGATGAGAACCACGGGCAGCGAGTCTTTCCCCTGCTAAAGTCGGGTGATTTATTCAACTGGCAGTTTGCCGGAAACGCTCTGCTGCGTCCCGATCGCGCACTGGGAGATAACTTTTGGGCCCCGGAAATTGCTTACCACGATGGTACTTTCTACCTTTACTATTCCGTTGGGCATGAAGATAAAAATCATCAGCTACGGGTTGCTATTAGTCCTGAACCTTTAGGTCCGTATCAGGATGTAGGTGAGCCATTAGTCGATCCCGAAACTTGTCCGTTTGCGATCGATCCTAGCCCTTTCCAGGACGATGACGGGCAGTGGTATCTTTTCTACGCCCAGGATTTTCTAGATACAGAAGATGGCGTTCGGGCAGGAACGGCACTGGTGGTCGATCGTCTGCTGACGATGACGAAATTAGCGAGAGAAACTAGAGTTGTTTTACGTGCCAGGCATGATTGGCAAAGGTTTTTAGCCAATCGTCCGATGTATGGTGCTGTCTACGATTGGCATACCTTAGAAGGACCCTGTATTCGCAAACACGAAAACCGATACTACTGCTTTTACAGTGGTGGGCGTTGGGAAACGGAGAGTTACGGGGTTGATTATGGAGTTGCTAAGCAGGTGATGGGTCCCTACTCCGATGCTGGGAATGAATCGGGACCGCGAGTGCTGCGATCAATTTCTGGCTACGTATTAGGTCCTGGTCATAATTCGATGGCAGTGAGCCTTGATGGTCAGGACTATATGATCTATCATGCCTGGGATAAAGAAATGACAGCACGCCGGATGTTCATCGATCGGTTGATCTGGACAGAAGTTGGCCCTCGCTGTCAGGGTCCGACCTGGACACCACAACAAATCTAAGGGCAGCGAGAAGTAATAAAACAAAAAACCAGAATAAGGCACTATACCATGTACGTACAACCTATTCTATTTGGCAGCAACTAACACTTGTCCTTTGTAACCTAATTGGCTATATTGTCTAAGAACATCAGTTGCGATCGCACTTTTACCCTCTTTTATCAAAGCAACGCAAGCACCGCCAAAACCGCCACCAGTTAAACGAGCGCCAAATACTCCCGCAGTTTTTTGTAATATATCTACTAAGGCATCTACTTCAGGAACAGAGACTTCATAATCGTCGCGTTGACTAGCGTGAGAAGCATTCATCAGTTCGCCAAAGTGTGTAACAGAGACTCCCGTCACCGCTTCTAACACGCGGTTATTTTCACTAATTACATGACGAGCGCGGCGACAAAGTGGTTCTGGTAACGAATCTGCAACTTGGAGATCGGTAATATCTCTAAGTGCTTTTACTCCCAATAGCCGCGCCGCTTCTTCGCATTCAGCCCGACGTTGATTGTAGCCGCTACCTGCTGCTAGTTCGTGATGCACGCCACTATCTATAACTAAAATTTCCCCTCCTGCGGGCAATTGGAGTGTGCGCCGTTCGAGGGTGCGAGTATCGAGAAATAGCATCGAATGAGTATCAGCAAGACTAGATGCCATTTGATCCATAACGCCGCAATTTAAGCCTGCATACTGAATTTCGGCTTGTTGTCCGATTTGGGCAATTTCCACGTCATCAAGCGGGAGATTAAGCAAACTGCGCAATCCTTTTAGCGTTGCAACTTCCAAGGCCGCGCTACTAGATAAGCCTACACCGATTGGTACGGTAGACGTAACGTACAGGTTTACAGGCGGGATGTTGTAACCTTCTTTTGCTAAAAGTTGGATGCAGCCAAATATATAACTAGCAAATCCTTCAGGAGTGCGACTTCTATTAGCAACGCTCACCATTTCCTCTAATTCTTGGGAATAAAAGTGGTGCTGGGTATCAGGGCTAAAACCTAGCTCTACTTTTGTGCGTTGGGGAATAGCAATAGGTAATACAAACCCATCATTATAATCAGTATGTTCGCCCAGCAAATTTACTCGCCCTGGTGCAGTAGCTTGGGATTCTGGCTTTGTCCCAAATATTTGTTGAAAATCCATAATCTTAAGTAATTTCTAAAGGAACAGGGCGCATTCTCCCTGCTATTTCTACACTAGGAAAATTTGGATCGAAAGTGAGATTTTCTAATTTGCCATCTTCTAACAGCACAAAAGTATCCTCAATCTTTGCTCCAGGTAAACTTGGATTCCAAGCTACAGCCATGTTTGCTGTCAAAGTATCGGTAGTAGAGGGATTAGCAACAATTTCTCTAGCTAAATAGCCGCAAGTTCCGCCTTGGTGGTGTTCGCGGATAGCTTGCAAATACCCATGCTGTTCGTAAGCCTGTTTCAATTCTTGGTAAACTGCGTTGAGCGGTACGCCAGGTTTGCATAAGTTCAAGGCTTGGGCTTCAATTTCCCTTATATGCTGATGCAACTGGGAATATTCATTTTTCCCTCCAAAACACACAAACCTTGTAAGATTCGCATACAAGCCGTAACCTCTAGCACAAAATACCATCATCGCTACTTGAGAAATCGCCTCATTACTAGGAGTAGCATGGCGATATAACGGTAAACGCCTCTCTCCTGCTACCAATGTTAAAGCTGGATGCAACCCCCTCGCCCACAAGGCTTCAGCACCTGCCCCGGCTAGTTGGTATTCTGTCCATGTAGGTTTGGCGCTAGATAACACCTCTGTCATCGCTGCGCTGGCTTTACTTCCTACTTGACGATAGCGTTCTAGTTCGCCCTGCATCAACACTCGTTTATAGGTTACAAGTGAGCCAGGTAGAGCAGTTTCCGCAGCAGTTGGGCGATCGCTACATACCTTCCCTCCATTAGTAGCCTCGCGTAAAAACTTTTCCCGCACAGCACCATCCGCCCAAGGATTGACGTGCAGTTGAAAGTTTGCAGGCAATTCCTCATCCTGCAAGCGTTGCGCTTCAATTTCATCTGTCAATACCCAAGCATCTTGGGCAGTAACTAATACTTCTGCTACTCCCGTTTCTGCTGTCAGCAGTACAGTATTAGAAGCACCAGCAGTTACCCAAGCAAACCAATCAGTGCCTTTAAGACGGACACCGACAACCTCGGCGGTAACTAAGACTTGACGAATTAACTCTAACTTGGCAGCAACTTCAGCATTCATACTTTTACTGGCGTTTCAATATTGACAACTACCGCTTGTAGTTCCTTTGCCTTTTCCTCTGGTAGCGTGTCATTAGCAAACATTCCGGCTGCGAGTTCAGTTCCCGCTAGATACTTGAGCCGATCTTTTGTCCTTAGCGGCGGGTAAAACTCGGCGTGTAACTGAAATTCGGGATGCGGTTGACCATCAATAGGCGCTTGAAACCATGCCATCAAATAAGGAAAAGGGCGATTCCACAAGCCGTCATACTTGAGAGTTACAGTTTTGAGCGCTTTGGCAAGCGCGAAACGTTGCTCTACACTTAGATCGTTCAATGTGGCAACGGGGGCAATAGGCGCAATCCAGACTTCGTAAGGGTAGCGGGCGCATACAGGCACAAAAGCGATCGCATATTCATCCAGATAAATAACCCGCTCGTTTGCAGCTATCTCTTTTTGAATCAAATCTGGCAGCAAAGAACTTTGATGCTGTTGGTAATACGCCAACTGACACTCCAGCATCCGTGCTGGAACTGGCGGCACAAAAGGATAAGAGTATATCTGCCCGTGAGGATGGTGTAAAGTTACCCCTACCTCTACACCGCGATTTTCAAAGGGTAAAACATACTGAATTTGTGGCGGCGCTTTAAAAGTGCGATCGCCCCACACTTGCAGTAGCAAATCTAGTCTATCTAGTTCCAACAAGCTAAGAGCAGTTTGGGGGTCTTGAGTAAATACCACTACTTCACAAGTCCCGTTAGCTGGGAGCGTCTCGACAATAGATGCTGGCGGATCGTGAGATTCTATCGTCAGGGACGGAAAACGATTATCAAATACAGCTATGTCATAGCGCCCTTGGGGAAGTTCGGTAGGAAATTGTGAATCTGTAGTAGGTGCTAGAGGATTATACTGGGGCGGAGGCATAAAAGTCCGCCCCTGACGGTGACTAGCATAAGCTACCCATTCGCCGCGTAAAGGATGCCAGCGCAAATGCGGGTTTGCAGCGACTTTTTCGTTACTAGGACTAGGGGCAATAATGCCTTCATCAATGGGGGAGCGACTGTATAGAGTCAGCTTGCGCCCATCCGGTTTTAACAGTTCCTGGAAATACATCATCCTCCTTCTCTTCTCCTCTAGTTGCCTCTGCGATCGCCTCTATGGGAAACTTGGGCGTGCGATCGATATACAATAAGCCATTAGCTTCCTGGAAAGTATCGGTAAGCTGGGTATAGCAAAAGCCGCTAAACATCTCTATTTTGTTTACCGCCCTTAGCAGTGCCTCATACCTTATTTGTAGCTCGGAGATATTGTTGGAGCGCACGTATCCCCAAGTTTTATCAACTTCAATATTGTCTAGAGGTGGGGTGTAGGCTATGCCGCCAAATTCCGTTAGCATTACAGGCTGTCCGTGATGGGGATAGCCATCAAGAGTTAGAACGCGCCCTCCTGGACGCTGGCGATCAAATAAATCTGCTAACTTTACATTCTGCCCGTAGCGTTTAAATAACCTCTGCGGTTTGTTGTCGTAGTCGTGGATGGCAATAATATCCGTATCGGTACTTTCCCAACCATCATTACCAATTACTAGCCGCGTTGAATCTAAGGTTTTAGTCAAGTGATACAGCGCTAAAACATAGTTGCGATGCGCCGCAGTTTCAACTAAATTAGGCACTCCCCAAGATTCATTAAAGGGAACCCACACGACAATGCACGGATGGCTGGCATCGCGCTTAATTACCTCCGTCCACTCGCGGGTAATCCGTTCTACGGCTGTAGGCGTGAAGCGATAAGCGCTAGGCATTTCTTCCCAAACTAACAATCCTAATACATCTGCCCAATATAAAAAGCGGGGATCTTCAATCTTTTGGTGCTTGCGGACACCATTAAAGCCCATACTTTTGACTAACTCTACATCGTGCCGTAACGCCTCATCTGAGGGTGCAGTTATTAAGGTATCGCTCCAGTAACCTTGGTCTAGCACTAGGCGTAAATAATAAGGTCGCCCGTTGAGCATAAAGCGATCGCGCTGTATCCCCACTGTCCGCATTGCAGTGTAGGAGCGCACTTCATCTAGCAGATTATTATTTTTATCCCATAGTTGAATATAGGCATCAATCAGTGTCGGCTTCTCCGGCGACCACAGCAATTCGTTGCGGTAGTCGTCAATACCTGGGTCAGAAAGGGCAATGCGGCGGTGCAATTCTCCGTTAAACACCTCGTAGCGATCGCTTACTAGCAATTGGTCGCCAACGCTCAGTTTGATATTGACTTGAATTTCATCATGCTGCTGTCCAGCGATAAAAGCTTCAAAGCCAATTTCCCACCGCTCAAATTGGGGAGTCCAACAGAGGCGATCGAGATACGTTTTCCCCACGCGCTCTAGCCATACAGTCTGCCAAATCCCGCTAGTGCGCGGATACCAAATACTATGGGGTTGCAACTGCCAATCTTGTTTACCGCGTGGTTTGGCTAAGTCTTGCGGGTCGTCTTGCGCCCAAACTGTAACGCGCTGTACGCCGTTTTCGTTTAAAACAGAAGTAATATCAACAGTAAAAGGCGTATATCCGCCTTCATGCAGTGCCATAAACTGACCGTTTACCCACACGCGGGCGCAATAATCTACCGCCCCAAAGTGAAGCAGTACCCGATTTTCATCTTTAAACAGTTCAAATTCGCGATCGTACCAACAATTGGGATGAAAACCTGTATCGCCAATTCCGCTCCTAATTGATTCCGGCGCAAATGGCACTTCAATACAGTGACTCCACTCAGGAATATCTAGAGGTGAAGTATATTGTCCCTCATCGTCATAGGCAAACTTCCACAAACCATTAAGACTAAGCCAGTTGGCACGTTGCAGTTGCGGACGTGGATAAGCTGAATCTAGTTGCGGAATAATAGCCTTAGTTTCACACTGACGAGTTACCCCACCACAGACATTTTCTGGTCTTGACGAGTTCATTAATATTTTTACCCTTCGCAAGAACTCTTACTTTTCTATATTGTCTCTTTTTCTTCAAATATTGAAAAATTAATTTTATATCAAAGAGCGATTTTTCTTTAGGAGATAGGCAACTTAGACTTTGAGCAATAAAGCCGCCAGAGAAACTTTTAAACTGGCAGGTTTAATACCATCACTGACAATCAAGTTGAGCTTGTCTGTATCTTCTACTAACTGAGTGACAAAAACCATATCATCTAATTGAGCTTTGTCTCCATCGGTATACTCGCGCAAAAGCTTTTGTACTTGTCTAAGTGCTTTCCAAGCATTTAGTTTTTTAAAAGCACCCTTAACCGTTTCTCGATTTACTCCTGGTGGAAAGCTATTGAAGTTACTAACGCGGCGATTGATTTTGCTAATGCGATCGCTTGTAATTGTAATATTCTCTAGCGTTTCTGGTTGTTCTACTTCAGTGACTCGTTGTTGTTTGAGCGCAACTAGCTGGTTGTAAAGGTTTTGAGACTTCGCTAGTAGGTGTTTAGTAGAAAATATATTGCCTACCACAGGTGTTTTAAACGCAGTTGCGATCGCTATGCCATAACCATCTTTTTCCCCAGTGCGATCGTTCCAGTAAAGCGTCTGTCTGCGATCGCTAATTGGTTCGCCATTTGGTCCAAAATAATCAATTGTCAGCGCTAATAAGCCGTTTGGTTCGTCAAGTTCTCCTGTATAGCGACCTAAACTAATTGGACACGCTTGATAATCTTCCCCTAATTGCTCAACTAACTTGCCTAGTTCTTCACTATGTAATATTTCATGATGAGTATAGAGATCGCGGCTAGTTTCTTGCTTTTGATAAGTTTCTTCTTGTAAATTACCCTGTTCCATGCGCCGCACTTTAACTAAGCTGCCGAGAAAATCTATATATCCTGGTAATACTTCATCCTCAAATAGAGTATCGCCGTAAACTGAAGGTCCTAACTTTTCTACACTAGAAATACTAGGGATTGCGCCGTTATTGCTTTCTAGTTCTCCTACTAATTTTTTATGCAGATTGGTTAAACGGCTGGCTTGGCGCAGCAGTTGGCTTTCGCTATTGGCATAGTAGATGTAAATATTCTCTACTTTGTGCTGTTTGGGGCGATCTATTCTACCAATGCGCTGCTCTAAAACCATTGGATTCCAAGGCAAATCGATATTAATTAAGTAATCGGCATCTTGGAGATTTTGCCCCACAGATAGGGTTTCTGAGCCAATAAGAACGACAAGTTCTTCTACTTTTTTTGGACGTTCATCTATAGTTTTACAAGTAGCAGCAGGAGCAAACAACCGAAATATTTGCTCCCGTTTCATGTTCCTATAATTGCGATCGCCTTGTAAGGCATTAATCGGACTAACTTTAACAGGCTGATTCGATCCGTGTTGGTAGTAGCTTTTAGCTGCACCGATAACCATGCCAATTCCTTGAGATGCGATCGCATTATTGCGCTTCATATAACTGTAGTAGTCAATTACTGTATCGCTGAAGGTAGAAATCAGTAGCACTTTATGACCTTGACTAACCAATTCCTGAACTTTGCGAGTAACTTGCTCTCTTTTATGATCGATTGCAAATTCTCCTGCTAACAGGTTTTGAATTTGGACTAGCTGAAGTAAGTCTCCCTCACAATCGTTTAGCATCTGATGATAAATAGCTTGAGCATTGTCTGGTTGCGATCGCAAAGCATCTGTAACTAAATCGATAGAGCGGCGCAAGGAGGAACGTTTTTGCTGTTCTTCCTCAATTTCTTCTTCATCTTCCTCCTCGTCTTCATCCCACGCCTCAGAATCGCTAAAGTCAAAAAATTCGCTTTGTGTCTTCTCCGACTCAAAACCATAATGCAGCAGTAAAAATTCTTTTAAACCATCAGCCGTTGGTTCAACGTTATTTAAACGCTGTTGCATTTGACGAATGCGATCGCCAAAATTATAAATTGTCCGCCGCAAAGCATACATACTCGATTCTGCCCGTTGCAAGAAAAAGCAGCGTTGATTTTGCAATAAACTGCGCTGTTCGACATTACCTCTCAAATAACGAATTGGATCGGCAAAAGGAATAAATAGGCTGCTTTCAAAAGATGTAAATATTTGGTCTAGCGCCTGTTCTGTACTGGTTTCAAACTTGACAGGCAACCATTCTGCTATGCGTCTGGCGTACATATTCAAGCCTGGCGTAGCATCGCGCAACATTTGGCGGGTACGTTGCAAAAATAGTTCGCGGTATGTGCTGCGGAATAGTTCGGTGTTGTCGGTGAAGTTCTCAACTCCAATTTCCCGCCTTTGAAACCACTCTTGTACTTCTGCTGGAAATCCTAGCTCTTTGAAACCTTCAAGGCGGCTAATAAAAGGAGAAAGGATGTTGTAAATATCTTTGCGGCTATTATTCCAAGGTGTGGCGGTAAGGAGGAGAAAATGGCGTTGTCTACCGGAAGCGCGATCGCTTTGCTGCAATTCTACGCAAGTTTTGTGAATGCGGTTATTGTTGTTACGGATGCCTTCGTGAGCTTCATCAATAATTACTAAGTCAGGACCGCCGTAGCGATTGAAGTTTTCACCGAAGCTACTACCTTTACGACTCATCAAGTTTTTGTTATATAGTTCGTAGTCGTTGGGCTTAAAGCCAAGTTCGGCAAATTCTCTTTCCCAGTTGGGAAACAGTTTTTTGGCGGCAATAATAGCAATTTTAGCTTGACCGTTTTGTTCGCGGTACAACCTGGCAACCGCCGCCGCTAACCGAGTTTTCCCCAAACCTACAGCATCAGCACACACAACTACGCCAAAGTCTTGCATTACTCTTAGACAGTGTTGCGCCCCAGATTTTTGATGTTCAAATAGGGTATCTTGATTAACCAGTTGGTCGAGTAAGTCGCTGCGTTCGAGGCGAAATTGATGGGATTTTTGCCCTGCTAATACTAAGTTGTGGTCAGAGGTAGTAGAGTATTAAATAGAGAGAACTTTGGCAAAGATAAATGTACAGGAGTCAAGTAACGCAAGCCTGTCCTCATCTAGACCTAGAGACAGTCAAGCAGAAAGTAAAGTTAGCGTCATCCCATTGGGAAAAACAAAAATGGCTGGTGATATACAATGCACTAGCAGACCCTAGAACTTCCTCAGAGATTGCAAAACATCTAGGAGTATCCCAAGGGTTTGTCAGAAAAGTAATTCAGCAATATAATCGCACCGGAGAAATCGGA